>JBBIQC010000004.1:27537-31411 GCA_037442585.1 Oscillatoriales cyanobacterium bin_317 | reverse complement strand
GTTTCAGTCAAACCGCAACCCCGT
Source organism: Oscillatoriales cyanobacterium bin_317 (assembly GCA_037442585.1). GTDB lineage: Bacteria > Cyanobacteriota > Cyanobacteriia > Leptolyngbyales > Leptolyngbyaceae > Leptodesmis. Next base: position 31,387 of record JBBIQC010000004.1, on the reverse strand, counting down.
TTATCAGCCAGCCCAACGACAACTGAGTCAACTCCTGTACTGCCCTTATTGCAGAGACAGTTCAGCCCACCCTCTGATGCAGTTCCTACAGAGGCTGGTTCGATTACTCCAGAAGCCAACAACCAACGGCAACTGGCTCCTACTAAACCGCCTGCAACTGCTGCAGCATCCATCAACATGGACAAGGTGGCAGAAGAGGTCAGCCGTTTACTTTCCCGTCGATTAATGCTCGAACGCGAACGTCGAGGTATACGTCCATGAACACAAGTCTAGAAAAGCTAACGATTACTCCAATCATTATCAAAAGCAAAGGGCAGGAACAACGATTGCCACCGATCGCGGTTCTGTTCAATCCTGAAAGTTACACCATTAGTAAAACAGTAAATTGGACAAAAACGACCTCTAATCAGTTCAATGCCCCCCTGTCTTCCTTTGGGGGTGGAGACAGTCGGCAACTGTCACTCAAGCTGCTGTTTGATGTGTCTTTGCCTATCAGCCAGCAAGGGCGATCGCGAGTGCTGGCTGATGTGCGGCAGGAGAGCAACAAGATTGTGGCGTTGACTCGCATCGAGCGAGACGAGCAACATCCGAGAGTGTGTGAGGTGGCCTGGGGCAATGCGCCTGTGGGTTCCGACTTTCCCTTCCTGGGAGTGATTACCAGTCTGACGCAAGAGTTCACGCAGTTTTCCCGCAGTGGCAAACCGATTCGGGCAACATTGAATGTGACCTTTACGGAATACCTGAATCCAGAACTCGACAAACGCAAAACCGACCCAGAATTAACCACTCAGGTAATCCGAGGAGGGGTAAAGCTAGACAGTATGGCGGCTGATGTGTACCACGATCCTAAACGATGGCGTGTAATCGCTGAGGCGAATGGGATTGACGATCCACGACAGCTTCCGGTTGGTCGCAGGTTGGTCATTCCAGATCTCAAATAATTTCTTTCATTTCTATTATCCTTCATTTCTATTATTTTGAGGTTCACTGTTATGCCCCGATCACTTGAGGATCCGATTATATGTCAGGTTCTAATTAATAATTATCAGTTACCTGTCACATTCAAAAATTATCTAGTCAGAGTCATTGTAGAACATGATCTTCAACTTCCATCCCTGTTTCAAATTGAATTTTCTAATCTGAGCCTTCAACCATCTGATGATTTCAATTTTGACGATCTCAACCTGTTTCAACCCGGTAATTCCGTCGAGATTCGAAGTGGTTCAAAATTTCCGTTAACCAGCGTTATCAAAGGTGAAATTTTGGGACTGCAGCCATACTTCAGTAGCGATCGCCCGTTACGTTTAACAGTGTGGGGATGCGATTACCTGCATCGCCTGCAGCGCAGCACCAAAACACGCAGTTTTGTCAAGATGAAGGATAGCGATATTGCCAGCCAAATCGCTAAAACCGCAGGATTGCAGACAGATGTAGTGGATACGAAGAACCAGCACGAGTATCTGATGCAGGTAAACCAGAGTGACCTGCAATTTCTCCAGGCACGGGCACAGCAAATTGGCTATGAGCTATCTACAGAGGGCAAAACTCTGTTTTTTCGACCATTACTCAACGATAGTCAAGCCCGTTACAGCTTTGACCTTAAATTCGATCTACTAGAATTCCAGCCCCGGCTCTCCCTCGCGGGTCAGTCTACCAAAACGATAGTGAGTGCCTGGGATGCTGATATCCAAAAACCTGTATTTAAGTCTGTGAACGCAAGTTCAAATTCGCCAGGTCTGAAGATGCTGGCCACCGTAGAAACCACATTTGTTGATCTACCGGTGACTCCACTGGCAGCTGAAACGGTTGCCCGAGCCCAGGCCGAACATATCAAGCTGAACTTAATTACGGGTGAAGCGACCTCTATTGGTGAACCGGGACTCAAACCAGGACAGCAGGTGGAATTGAAAGGTTTGGGACAAAAATTTAGCGGCCAGTATTTTGTCACCGCAGTCACCCATCGTTATGACAGTGAAGGCTATTTAACCGATTTCAAAGTTAAGAGGAATTCATTATGACCTGGTTAGATTATTTTATTGAACCTGCTCCCAACTCGAACTTGCAGCGGATGTATGGGGTCGTGATCGCAGTTGTGACCAATACTAAAGATGAAAAAGGGCTGGGGCGAGTCAAACTCAACTTTCCCTGGCTTTCGGAGCGGGAAGAAAGCGACTGGGTCAGGGTAGCAGTACCAATGGCAGGACTCGATCGCGGCTTCTACTTCTTGCCAGACGTGGGAGACGAGGTGCTGGTAGCCTTTGAGCATGGCAATCCCAACTCGCCCTATGTGGTGGGTGCGTTATGGAGTAAGAAAAACACGCCACCCGCTAAAAATAACGACGGCAAAAATGACCTCCATTTCATCAAATCTCGCAGTGGCCATACCATTCAACTCAATGATGCATCTGGCAAAGAAACGATTGAAATTATCGATAAAAGCGGTAACAACAAAATCACCTTTGACACCGCCAGTAACACCATTACGATCTCCAGCGATAAAGATATTCAACTATCCGCCCCCAAAGGAACGATCACCCTGGATGCCCAGAAGATTGAAGTTAAAGCCAGTAATTCAATTGAGGTTCAGGCGAATACCGAGGCCAATATCAAAGCCAATACCCAACTCAACCTGAAAGGAGGACTTATCAACCTGAATTAATCCTAATTTTCTTCCCTATCTCCCCCACCTCCCCTACCCTTCCTCACCCCTTCACTCTTTATCCCTTTAGCTTTCCTATGGCACTTCCAGCAGCAAAAATGGGCGATCGCATTATCGCCACCGACATTCATCTGGTGATCGTACCGGGTACACCACCGACCACCATTCCCTTACCCCATACCTTTATGGGTATGATCAACGGCAACCTCAGCCCAGATGTGAAAATCATGGGACAACCTGCTGCAACCGTAGGTAGTACAGCAACCAATACCATTCCCCATATTCCCACTCCACCCGGAACGGCCTTCCAAAACCCACCCAGCAACCGGGGCACGATCCAAATCGGCAGTCCCACTGTCAAAATTAACGGCAAAATGGCAGCCCGAAACGGAGATCAGGCTCTAACCTGTAACGACCCATCCGATTTGCCTGTAGGACAGGTCATTGCTGTGGGAACGGTACTGATCGGATAACGAATCTATTATTTATTAATTTCTGAACTAGAGGATTAGATGATGACTAAACCATTCTTAGGACGAGGATTAGGATTTCCGATTCAAACGAGCCAACCTGGAGTACTGCAAACTGCAGACTATGAAGAGAGCGTTCGGCAATCGATTTTGATTATCTTAGGCACTGCTAAAGGCGAACGGGTAATGCGGCCCGATTTTGGTTGTGGAATTTATGACCTGATCTTTGAAATGCAGACTGCCACCACCGCTGGACGTATTTCCCAGGCAGTTCAGGATGCCCTACTGCGGTTAGAACCCCGAATTGATGTCCTGGATGTAGAGGTGATCGCAGAGTCGGATCGTGATGGCGATCGCCTGGTGGTCAATCTGCACTACGAAGTACGCGCTACAAACAATGCGTTTAATCTGGTTTATCCCTTTTATTTAGAGCGGAGCGTTGGACAATGATTCTACCTGCCCCCCAAATTGACCAGCGGACAGCCCCAATAATTGCCCAACAGTTAAAAAAACTGCTGGCCGACTATCTTCCAGACCAGTTCGATACACCAGATCGAATTTCCGAGCCAGGTATTCAGGCGGCACTGATTGCAATCTTTTCCCGGTATGCGGAACTGATTATTCAACGATTGAATCAGGTGCCCGACAAAAATCTGCTGGCATTTCTCAGTTTGCTGGGAGCTTCCCAACTCCCCCCCCAACCAGCGCAAGTTCCCCTGAC
>JBBIQC010000004.1:0-27431 GCA_037442585.1 Oscillatoriales cyanobacterium bin_317 | reverse complement strand
GTTTGAAACAAACCATGACCTGGTGGTGACGGCAACTCGTCTGATGTCAGTTTTTGCCCGTGATCCGGGGAGCGATCGCTACAGCGATTACAGCACCATTGCCCAGACTCGAAGTGAGGGGGGCGTAGCTGCATTTGCAGGCAATTTGCCGATTGATCACCTGTTATCAATCAACGATGCTAAATTGTTTAGTTACCCCAGCATCACGGAATTTCGGCTCTTGGTGCAGTTAAAACAAACGATTGCCAACCCCGATCCCCGACAGTTGCAGTGGGAACTTTGGGACGGCCAGACTAGCGTCCCCCTCACACCTCAGTTAGACACAACGGCAAATCTGACTACGAACAATCCCCAGGATCCTTCAGGAAAAGCGCCAGCCGCCATTGTTTTACCCGTGACCTTCACGGCTGCACAACAATTCCTGCAGAGTCCCTCAACTAAGTGGTTGCGTGGTCGCCTGTTAACTCCCATTGCCCCTGCCACAACGCTGCAACTCCGTGCAGTTCGAGCCAATTCTCAAGATCCACCCGTTTACCAGCTTCCTGAAATTCAATCATTGCAACTCCAAGCGAAAGTTGCACGATCGCAACTTCCGATTGAATCCGCCTTTACCAATCAAGCTCCTGTGAACTTGAAGCAACCGTTCTTTCCCTTTGGAGAGAAACCTCGCTTTGCCGACACCATTTATCTTGCCTGCTCAGAAGGATTTGCCTTTGCGGGAGCTGAGGTCACGTTGCAAATTGATCTGGCTGATCCGATCGCTATGGGGATCAATGCAAAAATTGATCAAGAGAAGAGCCAACTTAAACTGCAGTGGGAATTCTGGGATGGACAGGGTTGGAATCTGTTAGGCACTTCAACTCCTAAAGATTATAGTTCATCCAATAATAGTAATTTTGTAGATGAAACGCTTGCTTTTACACAAACGGGGACGAAGCGCATTACGTTTAAATTTCCAGGTCAGCCTGCTGCATTAACGATTAATGGAATTTCCAATTTCTGGATACGGGTTCGCATTACTGCAGGAGATTATGGTAAAGAAGCCCAGTTAACCCAGTCTGCGCCTTCCCCGTTGTTCTCATTGCAACCTGCCACATTTCTACCGCCTGCCATCAATACCGTAACAGTTGATTACAGTCTCACAACTTCATTGGTCACGCCGGAACGAGTTGTTGCTACCAATGACTTTGTTGTGCATGATGCAACTGCGGATCTGGCAAAGAATCAGGTGTTTTCCCCCTTTCAACCGAGCGAAGATATCCATCCTTCTCTCTATCTGGGATTTCAGCCACCAGAGGGAGAGCCGTTTCCCAATCGTCCTCTTAGTCTATATCTCTCGATCGCTGAAGCGTTGTACGGCAGCAGCCCAGTTGGATCACCTAATCATTCTCAGCTTTCCTGGGAGTACTGGAATGGCGATCGCTGGGCATCTCTAACCGTACAGGACGGCACCCACGATCTGAAGCATTCAGGCTTGCTGGCGTTTCTGGCTCCGGCTAACTTTGCACATCGGCGGCAGTTTGGCATTCAGCAATACTGGCTACGAATTGTCTGGCAGGGAAGTACGGATGCGGTTATGCCTCAGTTGCAGCAAATCATATTGAATACGACGATCGCATCCCAGGTTATCACCCTGCCCTCAGAAATTCTGGGTTCCAGCAATGGCACCAGCAATCAAGTGTTTCACACTACCCATACCCCGGTGTTAAGCAGACAATCCATCGAAGTCAGAGAACCAGAGCAACCGGAAACAACTGATATTTTAACTGGGATTGAAACAGGTAAGTTAACCTTCAATTCACAGGCTCAGGAATACTGGGTGCAATGGCAGGAAGTGCCTGATTTTTATGCTTCAACCGCCAGCGATCGCCACTACACCATCAATCATCGAACAGGTGAAATCTGTTTTGGAGATGGCATGAATGGCCGCATTCCACCGATCGGGGCAAGTAATGTGCGAATTCGTTATCAAACAGGGGGTGGCGCAGCCGGAAATCAACTCGCTGGAACTGTAGCAGAACTCAAGACCAGTGTTCCCTTCATTGATCGTGTTCGCAATCTAGTGCCTGCTACAGGGGGCACTGATGGGGAAAGTTTAGATGGGTTGAAAGAACGGTTGCCCCGCCAAGTGCGGCATGGTGGACGCGCCGTTACCCTGGAAGACTATGAAGACCTGGCCATGCTGGCATCTCCCGGTGTTGCCCGTGCTAAATGTATTCCCACCCGCAATCTCGCTGCCGTTAATCCTCAGACTGTCAACCCAGGTTCTGTCAGCGTCATCATCGTTCCCCAAACCACCGACCTTAAACCAATTCCCTCTCTGGAAATGATTGAGCGAGTACAAAATTATTTGGAAGCGAATGCGATCGCCACTGCCAGTATTGCCGTTGTTGGCCCCGCCTATGTCAAAGTCAGCGTGAGTGCCGAAGTTGCCCTCACCAACCTGAATTCGACCAAGGAAGTGGATCAGGCTATCCAACAAAGTCTAATTCGATTTCTTCATCCCCTTACAGGTGGCTTTGATGGCACAGGCTGGGTATTTGGTCGAGAACCTCACCGCTCCGACCTCTACGCCCTTCTAGAAGCCATCCCTGGCGTTGACCACATCCGCACCCTAACCATCACCCAAACCGACGATGTTCCTAATGCCAAACAAAGCGATCGCTACCTGATCTATTCCGGCGATCACACAATCACCTATACCTTGAGCACTTGAACATTCACGCTAGATAAGACTGTCATTGGTCATTGGTCATTTGAATACAATTCCCCCTATTCACCATTCACCCTCCACTGTTCATACCCAATGACCAATGACGGATGACCAATGACCAATATCCATCCACCTTTTCCCACTCCCCCACCCATCCTATGCCCCTGCAACTTCCCAACCTCGACGATCGCACCTTTGATGACCTGATACAGGAAGCACTCAGCCTCATCCCTGCTTACGCTCCTGACTGGACTAATCACAACCCATCCGATCCGGGAATCACCCTGATTGAAGTGTTTGCTTACTTAAGTGAAATCCTAATTTATCGCTTGAATCGAGTCACAAATGCTAATCGTCAAGCCTTTTTAAATCTGATTGTTGGCCTCGATAAACAGGGACAAAAACAATATCCTATACCACTGGATGAGACAACCTTAAATCAAGAACTGCGCAAAGCGGTGTTACAACTCCGCCAGTGCGATCGTGCGATTACCTGCGAAGATTTTGAGCGCCATGCACTGGCCGTAGAGCCACCTCTTTCCACCTCATCCCAACGAGTTGCCCGCGCTCACTGTATCCCTCGACGGAATCTGGCAGCCGGAGATATGCAGAGCGGTGAATCACCAGGCCATATTAGCGTTGTTCTGGTTCCCACACCACTGTCTGATCAACCTGTTCTCGATCAACCGTTGCTCCAACCTGCACCTGAACTGATCGATGCCGTAAGTCGTGATCTGGAACATCGACGACTGTTAACGACTCAGGTGCATGTGGTGAGTCCCCGATATGTACCAATCGGAGTTCAGCTAGAGATTCATCTGAAGCAAGACGCGCTCGAAAAGGCTGTGGAACCACTACTAAAAGAGGCTCTGAAACGCTTTTTGCATCCTTTATTGGGGAGTGTGGATGGAAAAGGTTGGGAGTTTGGTCGTAACGTATTTGTGTCTGAGATCTATCAACTTCTGGAGCACCTGCCTGGAGTCGATTATATCACCTCAGATGCAGATCAGCCAGAGCTAAATTTGCGTGATCCCCAGAATCCTACCTTGCCTCTCCTGAGTAGCGATCGCCTGCTCAAAAACGAGCAAAATACTCTGATTGGCATCCAACTGTTTGATAACGAATTGGTTAGCCTTTCCCAGATACAGTTGAAATTTATCTCCCCTGTTGTTTAACAGCCTTCCTAAATAACATGGTTTATTCTATGCCTAACACTATCCGTTCTCCCAGCCGCTTACTTGACTATCTACCTGTTATCTACCGAGATGATCCCTTTATTGGTCAATTTCTATTAGCATTTGAAAAGCTGCTGATTGGCTGTAATGATGACATTCAGTTTCAAGATCTGGGAGACGTAAGGTATCCTAAGGCAGGACTGGAAGTCACTATTGCAAAAATTGCAAATTTCTTTGACCCTTTGCAAACCCCGGAAGATTTTCTTCCCTGGCTCGCGAGTTGGACAGCACTGGCCCTCCGGGCTGATATTGATCCTCTGGTACAGCGTCAGTTCATTGCGAATATTATGCGCTATTACCGCTTTCGTGGAACAAAAGCAAATCTGCAAGAACTGCTTGGTTTGTTTGTGCGGGGAATGCCAACGATTGAAGAAACATCCAGTCAAGAATTCCAGATTGGGCATCACTCAACAATTGGCAAAGACACTTACCTGCGGGGTGGCGCTGCCCACTTCTTCACAGTCACGATTGTTCTACCCAAAGAACTTCAAGACAAGCCAGAGCAGTTAAAACGTCAACTGGAGATCGCCAGTGCCCTGATTGAACTGGAAAAACCCGCTCATACTCACTATACGTTAATTCCAATTTTCCCTAAAACGATTCGGGTGGGTGATATCACGGCTTCAACCATCGGTATCAACACAGTATTAGGAAGTATGTCTGCTGGACAGAATGCAACAGATGAGCAAAGCACAAACCACGAGCCAGCCAATCAGTAAAGGACAAATAAATAATGACGAATGACAACCTTATCCAACAGTGATTTCCACTCATCTACTTGGTATTCATCATCTAATCTTTAAGGAGAATTCAACTATGAACGCAATTCAACGGCTTAATTACTTCACCTCTCAGTTCTTAATCGAAAGTGATTTCCAGGATGAACAATCCTACCATTGCAATATGCGGCATCTCCATAATAAATCGTTTCATACCTTTGGAGTGGTGGGAGATGGATTAGTGGTGACAAAGTCTGGCGATCGTCAGATTAAAGTCGGAAAAGGGATGGCGATCGACAAGGATGGTCGGGAAATTGTGTTATTGACCGATTCCGATCCCATCAACTTAAGCGGCAACAATACTGATGTATTTATCACCCTGCAATATACGGAATCGCTTGATGTTCCTGACACCACCAGCGGATTGACGGGTAAGTTTAGACGAACTACAGAAGGATTCCAGATTGCCAGTCCCACTATCAAGCCACCAGCCGATGGTTCAGTCATTCAACTTGCCAGAGTCACCCTGGACAGCAGCGGTATCATTACTCAGATTAACAATGATCAACGCATTTGGGCAGGAGCTATGATCGCGTCTAAGTCGATTACCACTGATCAATTAGCCGATAATGCAATCACCAATTCTAAAATCGCTCCCAATTCAATCAGTACTGCCCAAATTCAAAATGGAGCAGTGACCAGTGCCGCGATCGCATCTCAATCCGTTGGTACCAATCAATTAGCAGATGGTGCAATCACCACGGCTAAAATCGCTCCTAATTCAGTCAGTACCGCCCAACTTCAGAATGGTGCTGTGACGGGTGCCGCGATCGCATCTCAGTCCGTTGGAACCGCCCAACTGGTTGACGCTGCTGTCACCACAGCTAAAATTGCTCCCAATTCAGTCGGCCCAGCTCAACTGCAAAATGGTGCCGTGACGGGTGCCGCGATCGCTCTTCAATCGGTCGGCAATGCCCAACTGGTTGACGGTTCGATCTCCGGGAACAAAGTGGCTAATAATACGATTACTGAAGCCAAGCTTGATCCGGCAGTAAGAGGAAAGTTAGGAATTGTCGCGGGGATGGCCATCTCGCAGGTCAATGGAGGCTTAACTTCTATTACGTCACAGAATCAGGTCGTGGTCAGTCTTAACGTCAATGTTCCAGCCAAGGGATGCGTAATTGTCAGCGTTTCAGGGGCCGTGTTAAATAACACAGGAGCACTCTGTTCCTTGACGCTATCGCTTAAAGATCCAGTCCAAAATTTAGCCATATATTCACTTCAGGTTCCAGCTAATTCTTCGATTCCATTTAGCTGTACACGCCTGTTCTCCTTTGCTGATACCAATGTAGGAACTCAAAACTTTCAATTAGTAGCCAATTTTCCTACAGGTAGTCCTACGATCGTTGCCCCTAACTTATCGGCACTTTTTATTCCAGGGTAGTTTCAATCTGTAGAGTGTATTGCAATGCACTTTACAATTGGCTATTGCAGTTTTGGTCTGTTTCGTTCAGATCTCCTGACCTCCACTCTAAAATCTAGCCATGACTTCTCAACGCACTTCTCAAGCCAAATTGACTCCAACAACTCAGCAATCCTCTGCTGCAGTACCAAATCCCTCAATTCAGGCTACTTCCCCAACCCACCCGATGCTGCATCTGCAACGACAGATGGGCAACCAGGCCACGACCTCTATCATTCAGACCAAGTTAACTGTCGGTGAACCAAATGATGTGTACGAGCAGGAAGCCGATCGGGTTGCCGCAGAAGTTGTCCGCAAGTTGCAGGCCCCTCCTCAATCCACCGCCCAACGCAAACCCCAAACTACCCCCCAAATTCAACCCCTGGTGCAGCGTGCAGGTGGCAGTACAGGTGGGATGGCCGTTGCTGCCGATGTGGAAGCCGGAATTCAACAGGCACGCAGTTCAGGACAGCCGTTGCCAGATGGGTTGCGATCGTCCATGGAACAGGCGTTTGGCGCAGATTTTAGTGGGGTGAGGGTACATACAGGTGGGGAGAGCGATCGGTTGAATCGATCGGTAGAGGCGAAAGCATTTACTACAGGACAAAACATCTTCTTTAGTCAGGGAGCCTATGATCCGGGTAGCCGAGGGGGACAGGAACTGTTGGTGCATGAGCTAACTCATGTAGTTCAGCAAGGAGGAGGAACAGAACCAGCAACCATCCAGCGCAAAATTTCCTTTGCTGGTTATGAGAATGCAAGCCATGCACAGCTAATCGATTTATTTACTGATACTCTTGCAGCACTATTAAAGCACAAGAACTTCTTAGAGAGTTATTTTTTAACAGGACAGGTCGAAGCTACATCGAAACACTATCTCACCTATTTAAGATTCAGTGACATTTACTACGAATTAACAACGTTTGAAACTTTCAAGAAGATCATTAAACTGATGAAAGATAGTCCCCATGACTATGGAAACATCAATTTAGATAATCCACAACATCTGATTCTGCTCTTCAAGGATGCTTTTGAGTATTTAACAGCAGGAAACCGATATAAAGACAAAGAGAAAGACGGGCAACACCTTAAAGCAGAGAATGCAAGGGAGCAAGAATCCTGGCTTAAACAAAAGCAGGAATCGCCAATAAAAGGCAAGAACACCTTTAGAGTAGCATTGCTGGGGACAGGAGCCAGTGTTGCGGACTATCTAAACGCACATCGACAGCAACTAGACCCTGAAGAAACTATTATCATCGGAAAACCGCAACCCTGGAATCCATCGAATCCAGAAGGACGAGGAATTACATTTGTTAACCATCCACGGAGTATGACTTCTCCTCTACGCCAATACACTTATCTGCCTCAGTCAAAGTTAAGAAAATACGAAACATTCGAAGGAAATGCTCAACAATTAACAGATGACATCAATAAAGTGATGGAACCTTTTCCACATCAGGTAAATGCCACTATAGAAAAGGTTAGTAAAGAGGATTCATGGTACATGATCAAGACTAATTATGGAAGCTATACTGCCAAAAATGTAGTTTCAGGACTAGGTATTGGGCCACACAAAATCCCTTCTAATAACTTAGGAAAAGAGATTATTACTCCTGAAGACAAAGAACAAGAGAAAAGACGAGTAATGGATCTAGATGCCTTTCAAAGGCAGCTAAAGGATGAGAATTCTGACATCATCAAACAGTCTAAGCAGTCCCAATTAACAATTGGGCTGTCCGGTCCAAACGCTGGAGTAGATGCTGCCAGTACAGCGACCACCTTGGGGATGCAAGTTTTGTGGATGGTCAGTGAAGATGGCCCTGCACTTGCTGAGGGAATGGGTAATAGCATTGACAATCGGCACCTTGTAACTTTGTACTTTGACTATCTGAATGGATGGAAGATCCAAGGAAGTAAGGTTGAATTGAGTATTACAGGCAAGTGGAAAAAGAAGAGCGACATTGATCTTGACCCCAAACAACAGAGAGAAAACCGTGGAAAGAAATTCCGAGCTGATAATAAAGGATGGAAAATATCTGAGGCAGACAGGGAAACTGTAGATTACCTAGTTTACGCGCCAGGTCCCAATGTAGAGAAGGTTTGGAATATTTTTGATAGTAGTGTTACGAAGGACTTGACCCTGGAATACGACAATCAGGGGCGCTTCGGATCTCACAAAATGGAACAGAATGAATCGGACAATGTTTCTCTGAAATATAGTGACGAAAATATTAGAACTGATATACAAAAACGACTTGAAACAATTCTTGGCAAAGGTAACAAATGTGTAGCTGCTACCCAAAATCATTTAATTGGTAATGCAAAAATGTTACTGAATGTGAATAAAACTTTTGGATCCATTTCTTTACAGGAGGATGTAGCGATCGGTTTAGGTTCAGAAGATGGTTCCTTCCAAATCATTGGCGGTGCAGCAATCCGTACTCTAGAGCATCTGGACAAACTCAACAAAGACAACCAGCGGAGAAATGAGGTGCCTGAAAAACTAAGGGGTATTAACAAAGAAAATGCTCCGGCCATGAGGAAGGTTTTGGAAACTCTATCTTCTCCCACTATTTTAATGAATGACCAATTAACTCCCATTCGTAGCCAGATCGAAGCTCAGGGAGACTATATACCGGGATATATTGGCACAGAAGAGTCAAACTTTGTTACAGATGATCAAACGATGATCGCCGCTCAGATTGCCAGTTACTATGCCAATATCCCTCCAGCTTTAGCCAATTGGGTGACCCAGGCTATTATTCAGGATCGACATAAAAATGGGGTAAAGCCCGGTACACGAGAGGAAGGTAGTTATGCCTTTGTGAACAAATGGAAGCACAAACTAGAAGCACTACAGAACCTCTTTTCCCGTGACAACATCAAGCAAGTAGCCGAGGAGCAAGCACGATGATAACTCAATTTACCCCAACTACTCACTCAAAAGGTGCTACTTCTTTGTTAACCATCATACGATCGCTGGATTGCCTCCTGCAAACCGCGATCGCACAGGCTAAGGTTGCTCATGGTACGGAACCTTTCACCGATCCCTATCGGGGGCTATACGTAACGCAGGAGCAGGTCGCACTGAGTTTAGCACGTGAGCCAGGTGAACCCTCCTGGCAGGTGGCTGACTCTAACCTGCTGTTGGAAATGGATGAAGTGATTCAATACTCTCCTGTTCTCACCCAACTCCAAGCTAACTATCACCTCTCCAATTTCGATCTGGCGGTTATCTTGATCGCGATCGCTCCCGAACTCGATCTGCGCTATGAACGGATTTATGCTTATCTACAGGATGATGTTACCCGCAAGCGCCCTACCGTTGAACTGGCTCTTAACCTGCTCTGTACAAAAGCTGAAGATAAATTGCATTATCGTCACCGTTTCACTGCTGATGCTCCATTGATGCGTCATGGTTTGCTGCATCTGATTGCCGATACCCATCAAATCCAACCACCCTTACTGGCACAGTATCTCAGACTTGATGCACAAATCATTCGACTGCTCACCTGCACACCAGGATTAGATGAACGGCTGCAATCCTTCAGCACCCTCATGCAACCCACTGTGGCACTGGAGGAATTACCTATCCATACAGACATTCAGCAAACTCTAAAAATACTGTGCGATCGCAATTCCATATCTCATTCTCTACTGCTTTATCTCCAAGATCAGGGTGGGTTAGGAAGTCGAGTGGCAGCGGCGATCGCCCATTTTATGAATCGCTCTCTGCTAACCGTTGATTTGAAAGTTGCCCACCAATCCGATCCCAACCTGGAATCAACCCTGCGGTTACTAGGCCGGGAAGCACAGAGCCAGAATGCGATCGTTTATTTATTGGCAATTGATGAATTATTCAATCCAGACTCCATCGCTCTAAATCTCCGGCTAATGCAACTTTTGCAGCAGTACTCCGGAGTGACTATTCTGGCAGGTCAATCTCCTTTGCCCCCAGCCCTCAACGCCCAAACCGTAGCCATTACCCTGCCCTTACCCAACTTTGCCCAAAGACAGACCTATTGGCAAACCCGGTTAAACGACTCCGGCATTGTTATGGAACCGGAAGCAGTCAATCAATTAAGCGATCGCTTTCGGCTCACCCCGGATCAGATTGACCGCGCGATTACGAGTGCCCATAAACAGGCTATCTATCGCATTTCTCCATTTTCCCAACCTGCGAGTCCAAATCTTTCCGACCTCTTTGTTGCTGCCCGTGAGCAATCTGGTCAGGAACTTCAAGGACTCGCTAACAAACTCAATCCCCATTACACCTGGAGTGATCTGGTCCTAACTGAAGAGGCTTTAGAGCAGCTTAAAGAGATTTGCAACCAGGCCAAATATCGATCCGTTGTGTTGGGACAGTGGGGATTTGAGCGCAAGTTGTCCTTTGGAAAAGGCATCAGTATGCTGTTTTGTGGACCACCAGGGACGGGAAAAACGATGGCTGCAGAAGTAATCGCCACTGATCTGCAACTCGATCTTTACCGGATCGACTTATCTCAAATCGTCAGTAAATACCTTGGCGAAACAGAGAAGAATCTGGATCGCATCTTTACCGCCGCCGATCGCGCCAACGCAATCTTGTTTTTTGACGAAGCCGATGCCCTATTTGGCAAGCGCTCCGAAGTCAAAGATGCCCACGATCGCTACGCCAACCTGGAAGTAGGCTACCTGTTGCAAAAGATGGAGGAATATACTGGTATCTCCGTGCTGGCAACTAATCTGCGCCAGAACATTGATGATGCCTTCCTGCGACGGATTCAGACCATTATCGAGTTTCCCTTTCCTGATGAAACTTCGCGTTATCATCTCTGGCGGGTTGTATTTCCTGCCGAAACTCCTCTCGATCCTTCAGTCGATTTTGAATTTTTGGCTCGAGAAATTAAGCTGGCTGGAGGCAATATTAAGAACATCGCTCTGGCGGCTGCTTTTTGCGCTGCCAGTGAGGGTAGAACGATTAGTATGCCTCATTTAATTAAGGCTGCTCGACGGGAGTATCAAAAGTCAGGGCGAAACTGGGAAGGGCATTTTTCCTGCTATCCCTCTTCGATTCCTCCAGGAAGAGGAATCTAGGAGAGGATAGGTGAGTGGATTTATGGTTCAGGCTACTAATCAGCGCATTAATCTCTGCTCTTAGACATGGCAGCAAGTTTATTGAAAAACTTGGAAACCTGCTGCCGTTTAACTTGTTGGCTCGTTGACTTTTTGGGCCTTACTGCGCCAGTAAGCTTCTTAGCATCCACGCTGTTTTTTCATGCACCTGCATCCGCTGGGTGAGCAAGTCTGCGGTGGGTTCGTCATGAGAACGCTCCACTGCAGGAAAGATTGATCGCGCTGTGCGGACAACAGCTTCCTGACCCTCCACCAATTTGCGGATCATGTCTTCCGCACTGGGCACTCCTTCTTCTTCATGAATTGAAGAAAGATTCGCAAACTCTTTGTAGGTTCCTGGAGCTGGAAAACCCAGTGCCCTGATGCGTTCAGCGATTAGATCTACCGCCAAAGCTAACTCGTTATACTGCTGTTCAAACATGAGATGCAACGTCTGAAACATGGGGCCTGTGACGTTCCAGTGAAAGTTGTGAGTTTTTAAGTACAGGGTGTATGTATCCGCCAGCAATTTGGAAAGACCTTGAGCAATTTCACGACGATCGTTTTCCTCAATTCCGATGTCAATTGGCATAGCCTGCATAATCTTCATCTCCTAAGTATTCAGGCAGTTAAACTTGAGTAGGCTGGATTATCCCTTCAAATAGTATCCATGGGCAGGAAAACTAGCACAACAGTGAAAGTTGATAAAACCCAGCGCCCAAGTCGTAGTCGATATGACTTTAGTATAAGTGATTAAGCTTGAATTTGCTGAGAATTCGCGATATTTGCTGTCAGGAGATCTGAAAGAACAATCGCGATCCTGGCCCTTAGGGACTTGCGCGAAAATAAAATCCCTATGATGCGTTACGGCTAGCACCTCACACATCCTACAGCCGGTACATTATTTAACGGCAAATTCCTCAGACGCTTTTTTGAGGGCTAGCATTTATCATGACATAGTTATATAGCAATGAAAGTGGCTAGCTATCTGAAAGTGGTGCTGTCTTTTTTAATTCCTTGTGGGGCGAATAGTCTGCTACCCACTCACCAGACGTTTTAAGATTTGCGCGACTAAGTATAGTTCGTTGCCTCCGGCAGTGCTGAGGGTAAATTTATCGGACAGGGCATAGTGGGAGGAGTCGCGATCGCACTTAACGAACAGGTAATCTTCTCCAGTGGTAATCAGGGCGAACACAGGAGAAATTGGCGCACCGACCATATAGGCTAAGGTTTGGGCGATCGCCTGTCGCACACTAAAGCCGTAGCGTTTACTTTCAATCACAATCAACCAGAGGCGATCATGAATCACCAGGGCATCAATTAACCCATCCAGCAGGGTATCACCATCTTCAATTTCAAGTCGGACATATTTTTCACCCCGCACCTGGTAAGGCGGATCGATGAAGCCCAGAGTTTCCAGCAGGGGAGAGAGCAGAATTAAGTTAACAGTACCTTCGGTGATGGCGCCACTGTCGGCGTAATAAAGATAACGCTGTTTGAGGTGGTCGAGCCTTGCTTTTTCACTGTCGCTCAAGGAGGGCAATGGTTCTTTCCATTCCGTGAAAAAGGTTGCCTCTGGACTGGGTGAAATACCCAGTTTGGTATGAGCCTCGGTGAGATTCGTGATGGCTTTGGTGATACCAAGGGTGACCATTAGGGTTTTTAGCGTAAGCAGGTGGTTTCTACGCTAGCACGGTTTTACAGAGATAAGGATGAGGTCCGGTGTCGAAATTTAGGGAAGCGAAAGGTTGAACTGCTTGAATGCGTTGGCAGTCTTGATCGCTTGTGACCAACATTAGTTGATGCTAGAGGGTAATGGCGGCAATCCACAGGTCATTCTCGCCGATACCCAATGGACAGTAGGGTTATTCTTGCCGCAGTCCATTAGCTCAGTCTATCGACATGCATCACCACCAAACTCTAGTCTCCGCTCCCTACCCACCGAGCTATCGGGAGAACAGGTGCTTCCAGGATTTCTGCTGCCTCTGGCTGTTTAACCAACCTTGCGATCGCCAGTGCGAGTCTGGGTTGATACAGAACCCGATTATTCCACCCTGCAATTTCTCCAGTGGTACGTTGCAGAACAACACCAGGAAGAGTTTTTGTTTAAGAGCATTCTCGACAAGATCAAACTGATTGGTACAGAAGGGCAGGGACTGTTCTTTATCGATCGCGAAATTGCCGCATTGGCTGCAACTAAAGGCAAGGAAACAACAGCTATGGCATCGGAATGAATCTCTGGTTAGTCTTAATGAACGTTAATGCTATTTGCCGAACAAGTACGCTAGGTTGCCAGGTAACAGTGACAATTGGGTTTTGCAATTAAGGATTCAGCTAACGCATTCAGGGCTGTCGCTGCCAGCAGTCCTCCCCCCAGCGCACCGTCGATCGTGATAAACGGCACCCCCGATCGCATTAGTTGGCGTTTGGCAAGCGGCGCATGGCTAAACCCGATCGGCATCCCGATCACCAGGGCAGGCTGAATGGCTTGCTGCTGAATCGCCTGACATACCGCCAGCAACATCGAGGGAGCGTAGCCGATCACCAGAATGCCCCCCCTGGGACACTGGCTCAACCGTTCTTTCCAGGTGTGTTGTTGCCAGAATGCTGACTCTGCATCCCGTGCCGTTGTGATATGGGGATCATCGATCAGGGTGATGGTTTCACACCCCAGATGGCGTAAACGAGGTTGATCCAGGGCGGCGGCTACGACGGGTACATCTGCAACAATTGAACAGCTTGCTTGCAGGGCTGTTCGACTGGCAGCGATCGCCCCTTTCCCCACTTGCACAAACGGGATCAGACTCACATCGCCACAGGCCAGCAACAACTGAGAGAGCAGATCGACCTCAATCTCGGAGCGATCGCTCAAGTCTGGCAATAACCCTTGCAGCGATTCCTGAAAGGATTCCGGGTGAGTGTGAACTTCGGCATCGATACCATTCCACAAGGCTTCAAACTGATTCAGGTGCGTTTGAGTCTGCGCCTCTAGCTGTTTTAAGTTGGCCAGCACCTCTGCCTGAGTGGCTTGACAGGCGCGATCGCGTCCCAACAGTCGTTCCAATGCAGATGCCGTTTGTCGAAGTTGGGTGATTTGCTGAATCACGGTTTGATACTGTCGATGCAGTTGCGCCAGTAGTGTGTTTGGCGCATCCTCGGCGGTATCCGTTTCCAGCAGTTTTTGAATATGCGCCAACTGAAACCCCTGCTGTTTCAGGGCAACAATGCGCTTCAGTCGTTGCACATCCGATTCGGTGTAGAGCCGATAATTTCCGGGCGATCGCGCGGGTTGCGGCAGCAAGCCCAACTGGTGGTAGTGCCGCACCATGCGAGGCGTAATTCCACCGCCAACGGCATCAGTCAGTTCTTTGATGGTTAAATAGACAACGGTCATAATTCTGGTTCAATTCCCGCCGCTCGGAGCTGGGCAGTCAGGCGTTCGACTCGCTGACGTTCCTGCTCAATTTGTTCGGTGTCCCATAGCAACAAACTTCCCTGGTCGTTCCACCAGCGTAACCAGTAACCCTCTCGGTGATCCCGTTTCCCTGGCCAAGCCCCCAGAAAAAGCTGCATTTCGGGTATCCAAAACCGATTCTGCTGATTGGGGGATGCTAAAGCATACCGTTTTTCCTCATTGAGGCGGTAGAACTCTAGCGCCCCAGTTGCGAGGTCAAAAATGCCGTAGTTTGGCACCTGGAGAATCTGTTCATAGAAGAAGAATTTTCCGGGTGGAAAAGTTTCTTTAACGGAATACTCACCCCCATCGGTATCGGATAAAAACTCCAGAACCAGGGATGGAATTTCACCCTGGAGCCGAGGAGTATAGCTGCGCTCCACCTCTGCTCGCGGCACTGTGATGACGGGAATGTATGCCCAATCCGGTGCTTTCACCACTATTCTGCTGTTCACCGTGGCGCAGATGCCGTAATTGGTTGGGGTCAAAGCCTGTTCAGGCAGTCGATTGGCAATCCGCAAACTTTCCGTTAAAGCAGCGGCTAAAGCGGGCTGATTAATATTGTCCACAGGGTCATTGGGCAGAGCAAAATCATCGGGTAGTTTTTCCCAGACCACCTCATAGGCAGGAGTTGTTGCGGTTGTGGTGGAAAGCATAGCGATCGCATTCAGGGAATAGGGTTCTTTCCTACTGTACCGTATCCATTGCTTGACATTAACATCAATGTCAAGGTTTAACCTGGGAACAATGTTTTGGATGGTGCCCATGCTCTACCCTGTTCGTCTGACTCGACTTGCCACGGATCATCCAGAGGCGATCTCCGCATTGCTCTGTAGCATCCTGGTACTTCTGGGCTGGAGTGCGTTGCAGTTGAACTGGTTGGGATTGGCGTTGTTCCTGCTGCCTGCCGCTTACGTCATTGGCGGGTTTACCAGTGCCCGTGAAGGCTTGACAACCCTACTTCAGGAAAGAGAACTGGATGTAGATCTGTTGATGATTGTGGCAGCTCTGGGAGCCGCTGTTCTGGGACTATGGCGGCAGGAGTACTACCTGATTGTAGATGGAGCCATTCTGATCCTGATTTTCGCCATCAGTGGGGCGTTGGAAGGCTACGCTATGCAACGGACTGAGCGGAGCATCCGTGGCTTAATGAACTTGACGGCAGATACCGCACGAGTGGTGGGTGATGGACAAGAACGAACCTTGCCCATTTCAGATTTACAGGTGGGCGATCGCCTTCGAGTCAAGCCAGGAGAACTGATTCCAACTGATGCGGTGATTTTGGAAGGAGAGACCGCCCTCAATGAAGCTGCGATTACGGGAGAATCTCTTCCCGTTGAGAAGACGATCGGGGATGAGGTCTTTGCGGGCACGTTAAATGGCTATGGGTCCTTACTGCTGAAAGCCCATCAACCACCCGAAAGCAGCTTGCTGCAACGATTTACTCTGGATTAGCCTTGTGAGTTTAGTTGGGCTGATGATCGTTGAAGCGCTGCACACGGTATTCTGGAATACTTTGGGAGGCTATGGGTTAACATTTGAAGTCTTTGGTTGGATGTTCAGTAAAGAGTTATTTTGGGCAATCACTCTCACGGTTGGACAGTGGCTAATTGCATCATTCAGCCGTGATTTTCTAGTGTCACGCCCTCATTAAGGAAGGAATCAGGATGCGGAGATGATGGGGGAGCCAATGCATCATCTCCTTCGCCTTTGAGATTGCTTTGAATGCAAAGATGAACGCACGGAAATGATCCACCTCTATCAGCCTATACTCAGTTTTTTGGTTGCAGTGAGTATTTCGCTGTTGCTGATGGTGTCACCTGTATTTGCAGCCACATTTCAAAGCACTTCAAGACCTGAAAAACTCTATTTTCAGGAAGGGGTTACTTTATTCAAGCATGGAAACTATTCCGTTGCTGTTGAGGCTTTTTCTAAAGCGATTCAAGCAAATGAGAACTACAGCGCAGCCTATGGAAATCGCTGTTTAAGTTATATTGAATTGCAAAATTATCCGAGTGCGATCGCGGATTGCACAACGGCGATCGCACTAACTCCTAATAACGCTGAAGCCTACTTAAACCGAGGACTCGCCCACTATCGATTGGGGGAATACACAACGGCGATCACCGACTTCACTCAATTGCTTCAAATCAAACCCCATGACCATCGGGCGCACTATAATCGGGGACTGGCATACGTCGAGCAAGGTCAGTATCGAGAAGCGATTGTAGACTATGGTGAAGCCTTACGACAGGTTTCACCCCTGGATGCTGCGTCCCTTACTTTGATTTATAACGATCAAGGAGTGGCTTACTTGATGTTGGGTCAAGATCAAGAGGCGATCGCGGCTTTAACTCAAGCGATTCACTATCATGCCAGTGATGCCAGAGCTTTGTTTAATCGGGGCTGCGCTTATCACCGCTTAGGGAATGAAACTGCGGCTCTAGAGGATTTTAGTCAGGTTACGGTGATTGATCCTGACTATGCTCAGGCGTATCTTAATCGTGGGCTAATTCAGCATCAGTTAGGAAAGCAGGACAAAGCGATCGCGGATCTGCGTCAGGCGGCTCAGCATTTCCTCAGTCAAGGGAACGTCACTGCCCATCGACAGACCCTCGATCTGCTCCAAAAAATCCAAGCTTCTCTATCTACCGTTGGATAACTCGTAAGGGGAGGACGATTACGCCGTTGATGTTACCTGAAGAAATGCAAAGGCGACACAACTTAGCCGTTCAAGTGCTGAGCAGCTATGAAACGATCCTGGCTGCGATTGCCTGGAAGGGCTTTCAAAATCAGGGTCGAGGCTATGTATTAGTAGCTCTGGCATTAAATTCAGCGACAACGATGGATCGTCTCAGAATTCAGTATTGTGTTAAGGGCAATCACTCTAATCCTTTCCCATCAGTGGATGCAGCCTATGAGCAACAGCAAAAAGAGCTGATTACGCTCTTGGCAAGCTATCATCCTCGCCAAGAATTCATCGCTGTAATTGTCTGGAGTGATCAGTTTATCCCCGATGATCCCCAAGCAATGCCAACTGAGCATTGGTTTTGTCATGTGCCACAAATGTCTCCGATACAGGCATTCACGGCTGTAAAGCGTCGTCCCTCGGAATTTGGCATGAAGCAGTTTCCATAAAACTGATTTCAGGCTCTAATGATCGCCTGCAACTTTGCCGCGAAACACAACATAGTTATAAATCGTGTAAGCCAACAGAATTGGAATCAAAAAGCCAATAAAGGTCAGCATAAAAACGAGCGAACTGGGAGAAGCAGCGGCTTGATAGATTGTGATGCTGGGGGGAATGATTTTAGGGAAAATAACAAACCCTAATCCGATAAATGAGAGCGAGAATAGCAGAAACGTCCAGATCAGTGGTGTTACTTCTTCCCGCCGTTTCAAGCTTTGCAACAGCAGACCAACAAGTAAAACGCCTAAGAGGGGAATTAAGCCAAAGATATACACCAGCGGTGCCGTGAACAACTGCGATCGCGCCTGTTCTGAAAAAGCTGGAGTGCTGATGGTAATGAAAACTGCACCCGCAAAGGTTGTCCAGGCAGCGATCGTAGCCGTTTTGTAATGGGTTTCTTGCAATTCTCCAGAAGTTTTCAAGATCAGGTAAGCCGAGCCGACCAACACATACGCCTGAATCAAGGTCAGCGCCACCACGACCGAGCGCCAGGTCAACCAATCCCAAATTCCACCCGCAAAATGTCCGGACGCATCTACCGTGATGCCTTCAAACACACTGCCCAGCGCAAAACCCTGCCCCAATGCCGCCAAAAAACTCCCGACACCAAAGGCAATATTCCAGATGAATTTGCGATCGGCATTTTCCCGAAATTCAAACGAAACGGCTCGCAGAATTAAGCCCACGACCATAATGACCGCAGGGAGGTACAACGCATTCAAAATGGTGGCATAGGCCAGGGGAAAGGCCCCAAACAGCGAACCGCCCATCAAAATTAGCCAGGTCTCATTGGCATCCCACACATTACCCAAACTAGTCATCAAGATACTGCGCCGGTCCTCATTGGTGGCAGTAAGGGAGAGAATCCCAACCCCCAGATCAAAACCATCCAGCAGGACATAGAGAAATAAAAACAAGCCCAGAATAAAAAACCAGACTTGAGGCAAAAACTGCTGTAAAGGTTCCATGCTTGCCTCCTACTGTTGCGCCTCCGCAGGGCGGTGATCAGGTTCATGTTGAGCTGGCTCGATCCCCAGTTTGGGTTGATTCCCAAATACTGGAGCAGGTAATTCTAGATTGGGACCTTTTCGCACAATCCGACTACCAAAGTACAGCGCGGCTATGAAAAACACCAAATACAGGCTGGTCAAACCGATCAACGAGAACAGGACTTCACCAGCGGGTAAATTGGAGGCAGAGTCAACCGTGCGGAGTTCCCCGTAAACGATCCAGGGTTGTCGTCCAACACAGCGGACAATCCAGCCCGTTTCCACAGCCAAATAGCCCAATGGAGCCGCCAGAACCCAGGCACGCATCAGCCATTTTTGTTGGGCGATCGCCTCTGCGGCAAACTTTCCGCGTAACCATTGCAGGACACTAATCCCCATGAGGGCGGCAAAAAATAATCCGATCGCCACCATGATGCGGAACGAATAGCAAATCAAACCCACCATGTGAGGACGATTTTCCGGTTGCCATTCCCTTAAGCCTTTGACAGGTTGATCCAGCATGGGTTTGAGTTCTAAGAGATAGCTCAACGCCCCAGGGATTTTTACCTCCCAATCATTCTGCTCGGCTTGATCATTGGGCAACGCCACCAGACTCCAATCCGCAGGCTGACCCGCCGGAACAGTCTCCCACTGGGCTTCCATCGCCGCCAGCTTAGCAGGCTGGTAGTGATAGACCTGCTCTGCACTCAAATGTCCAACAAAGACTTGCAGGGGAGCGACGAGAATGAGTACAGCCAGAATCACTTTTAGGGACTTAGCAAAGAATTCAGGCTGCCGCTGCTTCAAGATATACCAGGCACTAATGCCACCAATCACAAAGAGTGAAGTCTCCAAAGTCGCGAAAAACATATGGAGGAAACTATTGACCATAAACGGATTAGCGATCGCCTGAAAGTAATCCTGAACGACAAACTTGCCGTTGACAAATGTTCCACCGGCAGGGGTTTGGAGCCAGGAATTGGCTGATAAAATCCAGAAGGTGGATAAATTTGCGCCAAAGGCAACCAGGATGGTGGAAATCAGGTGAATGACGGGGGGCACCCGTTCCCAGCCAAACAGCATAATGCCGAGGAAGCTTGCCTCTAACATAAACGCCATCGTGCTTTCAAACCCCAGGACGGTGCCAAAGAAATCACCGACGGCTTCCGAAAACGGTGCCCAATTTAAGCCGAACTGAAACGCCATCGGTAGCCCGGAAGCTACGCCAATCCCAAAGTTAAGGACGTAGATCTTCGACCAAAACCGAGCATGGTGATAGTAATCCAGGTTGCGCGTTTTTAACCACAGCCCCTCAATAATTACCAAATAAATTCCCATCCCGGTTGTCAAGACGGGCCACAGCATATGAAAAATTGCAGTTAGCGCAAATTGGATTCGTGACAGTGCAACCGTATTGGACAGCAAATCGATCATGACAAAAAATTAAATCCAAAAGAAATAAATCAAGCCTCAAGCAGGTATCTATATCAACGGTGTAGCGATTTAACTGCCCCAAAGCAAGCGACAGAGCGTCAAACCTCGATAATCTCAAGGTTTACTTCAGGATCGCTGCCCCTGATTAGGGGCGATCGCCATGATGATTAAACCGATATCACCATGCCGACTAACGCCTTACACCAAAAATATCGCCCTAAAATCCTGGCAGAACTGGTTGGGCAACCTTACGTTCAAACAGCTTTGACCAATGCCATTGACCGAATGCAAATTGCCCCGGCGTATCTCTTCACAGGTTCTAGAGGAACGGGCAAAACCTCGACTGCGCGTATCTTTGCCAAGTCTCTCAACTGTTTAAGCTTCGATGGACCCACGGATGAACCCTGTGGTACCTGTCAATCTTGTCGCTCGATCGAAACCAGCAACAGTCTGGATGTCAGTGAAATTGACGCAGCTTCCAACAATGGGGTAGATGATGCCCGTGCCTTAATTGAGCGTAGCAGCTTTGCTCCAGTAGTAGGACGCTATCGAGTTTTCCTACTTGATGAAAGCCATATGCTAACTCAACAGTCCCAAAATGCTTTGCTGAAGTGCATTGAGGAACCACCATCTCATGTAGTCTTCATTCTCTGTACGACGGAAGTGCATAAGGTACTGCCAACGATTGTGAGTCGCTGTCAGGTGTTTCATTTTCGGGCGCTTTCTATTCAAACGATCGCCCAACACTTGCAAGAGGTTGCCGATGCTGAAGCGATCGCTGTCGAGAATGAGGCTTTGATGGCGATCGCCCGTTTTGCTGAGGGAGGCTTGCGAGATGCTCTTCAGCTTTTGGGTCAGGTGAGCCTGCTAGGTGAAGCGGTTACAGCGAATCATGTGATCGAAATGACGGGTGGTGTTACGGCGACAGACCTGCTGATAGTGCTGGAGGCGATTGCCACGAACGATACGTTTCAACTTCTTCAATCAGCTCGAACACTGGTCGATTCTGGCAAAACGCCCAAACTGGTTCTCAGCAGCTTGCTCCAAACCTACCGAGATCTGCTCATTCTCAACGCGGCTCCCCAAGCAACAGATCTGCTTACCAGCCCTGTCAACTGTAGCCAATTGAAGGCGATCGCTACTCACTGGGATTTTGATGCGCTCAATCAATCTCTGGCTCAATTGCAGAAAGCCGAGATCTATCTTCGCAATACAACCAACGCGGCTGTCTGGCTAGAGACGTGTTTGCTGAACTTGATGCCGATGTTGAGATCGATCCCCTCCAGCTCTCCAGAGGCAAAGCAGGCAGCAGGTAAAAATGAGCACAGCCGTAAAAAAATCTCTGAGCCAGCTTCGACAACCACAGGTCACAAACCTACTGATTTAGCAACTCTCTGGCAAAAAGTTGTAGCTTCGGCTAAACCAGGAACCCAGAAATTATTGACTCAGGCGCGCTTGACCAAGCTACAAGGCACTAAGGCAATTCTGGAAGTTGCCCCTGCCTCGTTTGCAAAATTTGAGGCGAATCAACAGGCGATCGCTCGAATGCTTCAGCGAGTTACCCATAGCTCGAAGCCGCTAACTGTATTGATCAGAACGCTCACACCTACCAAGAATGGGAGATCTGCATGATTATCCTATTGGTTGGAGATGATCAATTTGCCATCCGACAAAAACTGGAGCAATACAAAGCAGAACTTGATCCACAGTGGTTAGAGCTTTGCTATCATCGCTTCTCATCCAGTGCTTTGGAACAAGCTATGAGTGCGGCACGAACACCCTCGCTCAGTGGTGGTAAACGGCTTGTGGTCGTAGAAGACTGCAATCTGAAACAATGGGGTGATATCCAGTTAGAAAGTTTGCAGCAACTTGCTCAGATACCGGATGCCACAATAGTTGTCTTTCTGGCAACAAATGTGGACAAGCGCCTGAAAATCTACAAGCATTTGATCAAGCACGGTCAGTGTTTCGAGCTTTCACTAATTCCGCCCTGGCGTACAGATCTGATCGCAGAGGCGATCGCCACTCAAGCAAAGCGCATGAAACTGCGACTACCCAAAGATGTTCTTGAATATTTGGCAGAAGCGATCGGCAATGACATGATCCGGGCTACGTCAGAACTCTGCAAGCTGGCAACTTACGCGAATGGTCAATCCATTTGTTTAACAAAAGTTCAAAGTCTGATTCCCTGCCAAACGCAAAGCAATCTACAACTGGCGGAAGCAATTCGCAATGGGGAGAGTGAAGCAGTCATGCGTCTAATCGATGAGTTGCTTGCCCGCTCTGAACCAGTGATGGTGATGGTCGCTACGCTACTAACCCAATTTAGAACCTGGTTATGGGTTAAGAGTGCAATTTCAAACGGAATCAAGAACAACACGGAGATTGCTCAAATCTGTAATGTGGGTAATCCAAATCGGCTTTACTATTTACGGCAGGAGGTATCAAAAATCCCTCTCAAACCATTGATCCAGGCAGTCACAATGTTGGTGGATTTGGAAATGTCGATTAAGCAAGGTGCTGTTCAGGCAAACGCCATCATGCCCTCTCTGCTAGCGATCGCGCGGTTGTTCAAGTCTATTTGACTAAGCGCACAGCTTACAGTACTGGTGTGGATTGGTAGACGATCGTGCTTTTCCTCTTCCCTGTGCCTGATGCTGGAGCTATTAACAACACCCAAGCTAACCAGGTAGATTCGATCTCAAGTTGTTTTGTGAGTGGCTGACTAATGATTTGACTGTGAGTAGCATATCTGACAAATCCTTGAAAATTGTAAGAACAAGGCTATAAGACTTGTTTTTTCTTTGAAACTGTGCTTGTAGTAGTTTGAAGTAAAGCTTAGAATAAAAATACTTCAAAAAAAGTCAGTGTAATGACGATAGACACAGA
Source organism: Oscillatoriales cyanobacterium bin_317 (assembly GCA_037442585.1). Taxonomy (GTDB): domain Bacteria; phylum Cyanobacteriota; class Cyanobacteriia; order Leptolyngbyales; family Leptolyngbyaceae; genus Leptodesmis. The sequence continues at coordinate 4,252 of JBBIQC010000004.1, read as the reverse complement.
TACTCTCTCAACCACATCAACTTTAATTGTTTCTGGGTTTCATGCCCTTTCTGACCCGTTACGAGTTCAGGTTTTGGATTTGCTGCGAGAAAAAGAACTCTGTGTTTGTGATCTGTGTGATGCATTAAGCGTTACTCAATCAAAGCTATCTTTTCATCTCAAGGCACTGAAACAGGCGAGATTGGTACAATCCAGACAAGAAGGACGCTGGATTTACTACAGCCTTAACTTACCCCAATTTGTTGTATTAGAGCAGTACCTCGCGGAGTTTCGCCGATTTAGCCCGATCTTGCCTGCTCGTCCCTGTCGAGATGAGTCTTAATGCATCAACTTTATTTGATGTATTTTTATTGCAATACGGCTCTTGTACTTGACGTATCAACTTTATTTGAAATATTTAAAGGATTATCCCCTCGAAGCAAACGGGATAATTCCTATGCAAACAAAGAGACGACGTTTCATTATCAGCTTTGTGGTACTGGTACTCATCGGTTTACTGGCTGCACTCATTACTCCTCTTGCTCGATCTAAACAACAAGCTCCGCAAGTCGTGCGGATTGATGGTTCCAGTACGGTCTTCCCGATCACAGATGCGATCGCCAAAGAGTACAACCGGGTAAACGATAAAGACATCCAGGTTAAAGTTGGTATTTCTGGTACAGGAGGTGGCTTCAGAAAATTTTGTGCTGGCGAGACAGATATTAGTGATGCCTCTCGTCCCATCACCCAGGAAGAAATGAAAGCTTGCGACCAAGCTGGAATTCGCTTCTATGAATTGCCGATCGCCTTTGATGCACTGACGGTAGTGGTTAATCCACAAAACACTTGGGCTAACGACATTACTGTAGAAGAGCTAAAGAAAGTTTGGGAACCTGCCGCTCAAGGCAAAATCACCAATTGGAAGCAAATCCGAGCTTCCTACCCGGACAAACCCCTGCGGTTGTTCGGTCCCGGTCGAGACTCCGGCACCTTTGACTACTTCGCTGAGGTGACTGTTGGTAAGGATGACAGTCGAACAGATTACGTTGCGAGTGAGGATGACAATACCTTAGTTCAAGGAGTGCGGCAAGATCCTAATGCACTGGGATACTTCGGCTTTGCTTATTACGAAGCCAATCAAGCCCAGCTAAAAGCGTTGGCGATCGATAATGGCAAGGGCGCTATTTTGCCCGCGCGTGAAACAGTGGAGAAGGCACAGTATCAGCCCTTATCTCGCCCATTATTCATCTACGTGAATTACAAATCAGCTCAAGACAAACCAGAGGTGATTGCCTTCACCAATTTCTATCTACAGAACGCGAAACGGCTAGTCAACGCAGTTGGGTATATTCCTCTACCGGATGAAGGCTATCACATTGCAGATGTTCACTTCACTGTTGGTAAGGTGGGAACTGTTTTTGCAGGGCAACCACAACCAAATCTCACGATCGGTGAACTGTTGCGAAGGCAGAAAGCTTTTTAGTTGAGCAATTTTTCTTGAGGCTATTGCCTGCTAAAAATCCAACCATGCGGAATTTTTCGGCAAACTGCTGCTTGACACATCAACTTTTATTGAAATAATAGAGGTGGTCAGTTTTTAGCTGAGTATGAAAGCACTTTCCAGATCCAACCGAGTATCGGGTCAGCAGAGACATACTCTGTCATCGATCTGTCCCTGCAAACGGGAAGCGATCGCCGAAGCCGTTGGCACATTCATCCTGGTCTTTGCCGGAACAGGAGCCGTGATGGTAAACCAGATGAGCGAGGGTGCTGTTACCCATCTAGGAGTCAGTTTGGTGTTTGGTGCGATCGTGGGAGCCTTGATTTACTCCTTTGGCTACATCAGTGGTGCCCACTTCAACCCAGCCGTTACCCTGGCATTCTGGTCAAGTGGGTTCTTTCCTCGCAGAAACGTTTTGCCTTATGTTTTGGCACAGTGTTTTGGAGCAATTTCTGCATCAGCAATTTTAGTGCTGTGTCTGGGGCGAGTCGGCAATCTGGGGGCAACCCTTCCACTCAATGACAATTGGCTGCAATCGCTGGTGCTGGAAACCATTCTGACCTTCATTCTAATGATGGTGATTTTTGGCTCAGGGCTAGACAGACGCGCCCATATTGGATTTGCAGGCATTGCGATCGGGTTGACCGTAGGGGTGGAAGCCGCGTTTATGGGACCAATTACAGGAGCCAGCATGAATCCAGCCCGCTCATTTGGACCTGCCCTAATTGGTGATGTCTGGCACCATCATTGGCTCTACTGGGTCGCTCCCATTCTCGGCGCACAGTTGGCTGTCTTGCTCTATCGCCATCTTTCCGACAATTTTCACGATGATGTCAAGAAAGCTTAACTCTTAACCCATTCGCATCCTATTCAGATCGTTTCATGGCAACTACTACTGCAACGGTTAAACAACTCTCCTTCCTTGATCGCTACCTCACCCTCTGGATTTTCCTGGCAATGTTAACTGGAGTCGCGTTGGGGTATTTCATTCCCGGTGTTGAGCAATTCATTCACCAGTTTCAGGTCGGAACAACCAATATTCCAATTGCGATCGGCTTGATTCTGATGATGTATCCACCCCTGGCAAAAGTGCGGTATGAGGAACTAGGCGATGTCTTTCGCAACGGCAAAATCCTGGGTTTGTCGCTGTTACTGAATTGGGTGATTGGTCCAATTTTGATGTTTCTATTAGCGATCACCTTCCTTCGTGGCTACCCCGAATACATGGTCGGACTCATTCTGATTGGGTTAGCCCGTTGCATTGCGATGGTGGTGGTTTGGAGTGACCTGGCACGAGGCAATACTGAATACACCGCAGGCTTAGTGGCATTCAATAGCATCTTCCAGGTCATTTTCTACAGCCCCTTTGCCTGGTTATTCCTGAGCGTATTGCCACCCCTATTTGGGTTGCAGGGTAGCGTGGTGAATGTCAGCATTGCCGAGATTGCCAAGAGCGTGTTTATTTATTTGGGTATTCCGTTTCTTGCAGGCTACTTTACTCGCTTTTTTCTAGTGAAAGCGAAAGGAAAAACTTGGTATCACGAAGAGTTTGTTCCTAAAATCAGCCCGATTACTCTGATTGCATTGCTGTTCACGATCGTAGCGATGTTCAGCTTACAAGGAGAAAAGATTGTTCAAATTCCGCTGGATGTGGTGCGAATTGCGATTCCACTCCTGATTTACTTTGCCTTGATGTTTCTGGTTAGTTTCTTCATGGCATGGCGCGTCAAAGCGGATTACTCTAGAGCCGCGAGTGTAGCGTTTACTGCCGCAGGTAACAACTTTGAACTGGCGATCGCGGTTGCGGTTGCTGTATTTGGGATCAATTCTGGGGCGGCATTTGCAGCAGTGGTTGGACCATTGGTAGAAGTCCCGGCTCTGATCACTCTGGTGAATCTAGCTTTCTGGTTTGAGCGACGTTACTTCAAACCGATTCAAAGACTGTAGTTTTTAAGGAGATTAAGCAGTGAAGCGTGTCATGTTTGTATGCAAAAAGAACTCAGCTCGGTCGCAAATGGCTGAGGGATTTGCCAGACATTTGGGAACTGGAACGATTGAGGTTACAAGCTCTGGACTGGAAGCGAGTCAAGTTCGACCAGAGGCGATCGCAACGATGAAAGATGTAGGAGTAGATATTAGTGGTCAAACGTCCAAAGCCCTCAGTGAATTTAAGCCAGAAGATTTTGATGTGGTGATTTCGCTTTGTGGCTGTGGCGTTAATTTACCCCCTGAATGGCTTACACGGGAGGTATTTGAAGATTGGCAATTAGATGATCCTGCCGAGCAACCAGAGATTTTTCCCAGAGTGCGAGATGAAGTGCGAGAACGAGTCGTTCACTTAATTGAATTGCTGCAATCTTCTCCCTTAGCATAAGACCAAACATGATTGAGCAACCAATCCAGCCAATTAACAAGAATTTATGGTGGGTCATTCTCGGAAAACTTGCCGGAGTGCGAAAACCAACCCCAGAAGAAATCGCTGAACTGAAAGCAAACGGGATTGGTGCGATCGTTTCCGTCATGGATGATCCCTCTAACCTGGACTTTTATCAACAAGCAGGGCTACCTCATCTTTGGTTGCCGACAAAAGGCGGAACGGCTCCTAGTCCTGAGCAAATTCAAAACTTGCAGCAATTTGTCGATGAGCAAAATCGTTCAGGTCACGCTGTAGCAGTTCACTGTACCAGTGGTAGGAGACGGACTGGAACCATGTTGGCTGCCTATTTAGGGCTTGCTGAGGAAGACTAAAAGGTGTACGAGGATTGTTTTTCA
>JBBIQC010000003.1:0-32734 GCA_037442585.1 Oscillatoriales cyanobacterium bin_317 | reverse complement strand
TCGGATCGCCCAGTTTTCGAGTTTTACTCTGCTTAGATTGATTTAAGAGGGTTAGGCTGGAAATCTTGCAAGGGTTGAAGCACGGGGGGTATTTGTGCACGTTCAAATTGGGAATCTGGAACCCGTTCGTCTAGCATTTGCCTGGGCACAAGCCTCTCAGATCCCCTTAATCTTTGGGCAAACGAACTTTTTTCGAGAATTTGATGTCTGTTTTCAACGAAAACCTCAAAGTACTTGCTTTTCAGATGCCAACACAGTATCTACAAGATTATTTGATTGCACTTGTGTAGCGGCTTACCGCCATGTTGTATAACCAATTGATAGAGTCTTAGGCGTACCACGAGACACCTCGTTGAGACGGAACTGACTGAATCTCCCTTCGTTGGTTCGCACACATATGTAGGAGCCGACTGGAATATCACGTAAGGAAACTCGGTCATTGGAGTATCGTGCGGTTGAACACCCAGTATAGCCTCGGTTTGAGCGATCTCCAACCGAAATACGGGCACCGTTGCGCGGCACTAGATACAAGAGGTCACGCGTCTCCGCTTCAAACCAAATGTCGCTATTACCCCTATCACCAACTCGGCCTCGATCAAGGTCGAAGGAATAAGTTTGCGGGATATCGAGTTGTCCAGTCGAGAAAGTCTGCGGTCTGGGCACTAATGCTTCGCACCAAAAGCCATCTCGAACACCCTTACAAGTATGCCCTTCTGGTGCATAGCGTTGAATAGATCCTGAATCTCCATATATGCAAACTAGCACGGATCGTCCGCTAATTGTTGATATTTTGGTCTCTGACAGTCGATTTAGGATGGGGGTTGTCCACCAGCCATCCGGCAGACTATCGGTGATCGTGCGGCGCGCCTGATTCAGCGGACAGGTGATAGTTTCATTAGCACGTGCGTCACTACCGCTGACAAAAAATCCGGCTATGCAAAAAAGAGTAGCAATAAGGAATACTCGCATTGTCTTGTCCTCTATCGAATTAGGAGTTTATAAACTGGTCTGGTATCACCTCGAATCTTGACATTGGAAGAACCGAGCGTTTTCACTTGCTCAAATCACTTTTCCTCAGCCCAAAACGGGCATAGCCCTCTTAAATCACTTTCGACGCGGAAAATCCTGAAACCTTTGCTGGACAACAATTACGGCAAAATGCTCATAGCTATAGGAATGTATTAGGAAATCAAGGGTGTATCGCATATGGCGCAGTGCTTTTCACCGTTTGGTTCCATTTTTTCCGACCCAGAGTGACAGAAGGGATAGCGAAACACTCATTAAATTAAGATCGGCAGTATGAAATCAACTGTTAGAACAGAAGTAGTGTATTTACGTAAAGGACAAAGAAAAAGCCTGATTTTGAGAGCCTTGCCTGACAAGATTTCTAACGGCCAAGGTCAGCGGTTGTCGATCGCCTCCCACACCACAACGATCGCCCGTCAATCCGCTGCCATGACGGGCTAACGGAACTCAAACCACTGCCTCACCAAACAATTGTCTAGGCGTTTTCGGACTTGCCGAGCACCCCAAAGAACAAGTTCAAGGACTAGCTCCGGAGCCAGCTAACGACTGGTGATGGCATTGTTAGACCGTGACAGTAAGCACACCTTCCTGATAGTCACCCCAGGGAGCCTTATGGTGCTATGGATGGGCCTCCTGTTCCCCAACTTCTTCAGCCGCAGAGACAAAGTACTTGCCGTCTGTATTGAAGTTCATCGGCCCCTCGTTTCTGAACATATCAGCGAGGGCCAGAAACTCCTGTGGCGATGGAAAAATCTGGTACGTCACGCTTTCACCGACGAGTGTGTAATAAAAGTAGAACTGTTTGTTGGGAATACTGTACCCAAGATTGTAGTTTGCAACACGTTTCCAAACCATAATCCTCCCCTTTTGTGTAGACAGTGTGTGGGCACTCAGACTATTCAGGAGACTGACCTACACTTTTTAACTTTAGAAAAAGAATGTGAGGAAGTTGTGAGGATATCATTTTATCCTTCCCATATTCCTGAGGCAGAACGTTCGGTGACTCGATACGATCGCCCCCCCTTCAATCCCGTTATCCCCTGACTCAATGAGATCGCCCGGTGACTCAATGCGATCGCCCGCTGGCATTCAAGACGATCGCTCATGACTGCCGAAAAGGCTCAATTTTGCAGGGAAGGGCGATCGCACGATCAAGAAAGGGGCGATCGCTCTGGCGAAAGAAACAATTTTGGAGGGAAGGGCGATCGTACTCAGGGCCTATTGTTAGACCGTGCTGACTTTTCGGAGTTCAACCTGTCCGCCTTCAAGAACCTGCATCGTTAGCTGATAACCCTCCATGAGTGACATTCCAACCAGTGGTTCTGAATCGGCTTCGTCTACTGGAATTGTTAGCAGTGTCCCACCCCAGACTACAACGGCTTCGTAAACGTCGAAAACGCACTCGCTACCGTCCCCAAGGATTGCTCGCCCTCGCCTTTTCCATGTCAAATTTAACTGAATGATTAAGTCTGGAGGCAGAGAAAGCCAACCATTAAAGCCTGTATCAACGATCGCAGCTTGCGTAAAAATCTTGCCATCGGAGCGGCGAATAGATAGGGGAATGATGGGTTCAAATTCCGCATTGACTACTCCAGTAATCATGCAAGTCTCCGAGTACGCCCACCAAATCGACGAACGTGACGAGAGCCAATGCGAACAATCCAAATTTGAGCATCGGGGTGACGGGCTTCGAGGCGATCGCAGGCAGTAACTTCGCTCTGATCGACTTCAAAATCTCCAGTTTCGATGTCGATCGCCACAATCTTGCCATGATTGCCTGCCTCGACTTGCGGGCGCACCTGAGTTTCATAAATCTCATCACCGCGTCGGGCAAACTCTTCTTTGGGATAGCGGGGGCGTCGGACTGTCATAAATTTGACTTTGTTTCGACCACTGCCCTTCTATTTTAACTTGAGCGATCGCGTCCACAATCACAGCCTTTTGAAGGGAAGGGCGATCGCATGATGGCGTTAGGAACGATCGCTCAAGTCTGGCGAAAGAAACCGTTTGGAGGGAAGAGAGATCGCCCAGTGACCCAATCCGATCGCGATCGCCCGCTGGCATTGGGGACGATCGCTCAAGACTTCGGAAAAGACTCAATTTTAGAGGAAAGGGCGATCGTACTTCTAGCTGGAATCACAACTCTTCAATCGTAACCCTGCCACCCTCAACAGCATCAATCTGCAATCGATAACCATAGAGCATCGCCCAGGGTCGCTGTATTGGAAGTTCTCCAAGGCAGACCAAAACGAATGATCTGTTCACAGGGTAAAGACAGGAAGCCATCGAACCCAGTATCGATTACGGTGTTAATGGCTTCTCGTTGCCCGATTGAGTTTCCAACGACAAGGGGAAGCATTGCTTCACGGCGCGAATTCACAACTCCGTAAATCATTAATTCTGCTTCAGACTCCGCGAACCAAAATGATAAACAGCGCGGTGTCCGATCCGAATTGTCCAAGGTTGAGCATCGGGCTGGCGTTCAAATAGCTGATCGGTTGCAGCCATGACAGTATCACCGACCTCAAACTCTCCAGTTTCGATGTCGATCGCCACAATTTTGCCCTTATTTCCGGCTTCGACTTGCTGCCGAATTCCAGATTCATATAGTTCTTGCCCGCGTCGAGCTAACTCTTCCTTTGGATACCGCCGTTGACGGACTACCATAGGTTTTGCCCTCGGTTTCAACGTTGCTCCTCTATTTTACCTTGAGCGAGGGAGAGGGCGATCGCTGAAGGAGGTGAGCAAAATGGAAGTTGTTGGGTTTCCTACGTCAACCCAACCTACGAGCGATCGCACTCATACTAGAGGGTTCTCCCTTCACATCGGTGGCTTGCGACAGCAGGAGGGAGTCGTAGGGGCTTATCTTTGCGACCAAGCTGGCAATGCCACAGGCCACCCGAAGGGCGATAGTGATTGAAATGGAATGGTAGCTACATGCAATTCACACTTGAAATTACTGAAGAGGCACTCGAAGATCTGGAGTTCTTTGATAAAGCTGCACAAGGCACAATTTTAGATGAGATTGAGCGACAACTCCTTGATCAGCCTCTCCAGGAAACGAAAAATCGTAAGCCTTTGCGACCTGGTTCTCAATTTCAATGGGAATTAAGGATCGGCAAATACCGGGTCTTCTATGATGTCATGGAGGAAACCGAAGAAACATCGCTGGTTAGCGTGGTTTCAGTAGGATATAAAGAGCGGAACAAGCTGTTTATTCGAGGTCAGGAGGTCAAACTGTGAAAACGATTGAACTTGCTCACTCTGATTTGACCATAAGTGAGTTAATTGAATTAGCAGAAAAAGAAACTCTGATCATTAGAAAACCTGATGGCACAGAGTTTGTTTTATCCGCTGTCGATGACTTTCCTGCCGAGGTTGAGGCATTGAGTCAAAATCAGGAATTCATGGATTTCCTGGCACAGCGATCGCGCTCAACAAAACGAGTCTCCCTTGAGGAAGCTCGAAAACGATTAGGCATTGCATGAAACTGATGCAATCTCTCTTTGTTTGTTCGCTCCCGAGAAACTGCCTATATCAGCGATCGCACTAATTGGATCGAGAGCGCCCACTGCCGTTGGGGACGATCGCTCATGACTGCCGAAAAGACTCAACTTTGGAGGGAAGGGCGATCGCTCATCGCCGTGGTGCGATCACCCTTCCCTCCCTACGGTAGACTGAGGCTATGAACGGTTGCCTGAAACTCACGAGGGGATGATTTATGTCGTCATGATTCAGTTGTGCTTCGGAGATTAACGAAGCATCGTCGAACGTGGGAAGCCAAAACCGCTTAATAGTCATTTACAAACAGTCTCTTAGTATCTCTCGTTAAGACGTGAAGCGATGAAAGGGAATTTTTTAACAGCTATTACTGTGATTTTAACCGTATTACTCTCACAAAATGTTGTTATGGCTCAACTCAGCAATAAGCTGAATGAGAAATATGTTGGACTGGTTAATATACCTATTCCAGATATTAATCAAAATAAAAATGTTGATCCAGCAGAAATAGAGGAAGTTTTAAGAAAAAAATACCCTGATTCTTGGGGTTTGCATGATGTAACAAAGTTGTATGCTGATGGTCGAGTAATCCTGGTAGATCGGGTCGCATTGGTAGATAAAAAGACGTGGCGCTTACGGTGGGTATCTGGGGTTTTATCCCTAGAAATCAATGATTTTAATCCTGATGGTCGGGTTTCTACCAAACATCCTGGAACATATTCCTCCGGTTCAATGTGGTTTGTACTCGATATGAATACAGGATGGACACGCTTTAGTATAGAGAATTTCCCGTTCCTTTCATCCCATCCAGGATATAAACATCTTTTTCCCAACGGCCTGCTTATAGGTTCAGAGGGAATTGCCAGAGTCGATATGACAAGTGGAAATCTTTTATGGGTGAAAAAAGGTCTTGCAGAACAAATAGGAGAGATCGTTGAAACCACGCAAGAAGGACTAATATTAGGTGAGAGGGAAGCTGCTCGGTTGAATCTAGCTAACGGAAACATTCAATGGATTACTACTGGATTAAGCCAACGGATCGGGACTCTCAGACAAATCGATCCTGACGGACGGGTTTCTGGTAGAGAAGGAATCGTACAAGCATGGACTGATTACCGTAGAGACAGCCTGATCAGAGGGATTGCTCGCCTAGATCTGAAGACAGGCAAAATTATCTTTACAAATCACGATATCTCTGAGAGACAGAGAGAGGCACTAAACCAACTTGGCATCAAAGATCACTTACGCTTTTATTCATCCGACTTCATAGAGCATATAATAGACCAGCGGCGAAGAGTAGCTAAATTAGGGAAACGACCGATTGTTTTAGTCATATATCCAGAAGTTGATATTAATGCAGCCTTCCAGATGAACAATATTGATGATTTTGCCAATCAATATGACGTTTTGTACTACGAAATCTCTAATGAGAGCCAATTCTACCAAGTGCTGGAGGAGATTAAACCTCTTCGAGCAAATATTAAGGTAGTGATTATTGGGGGCCATTCTACCAGGAAGTATATAAGCTTTGGAGAGAACGATCCAAGAAACGTGGATATTCCACGAGAGGATTTGGTGTTAGATTTTTCCGATCGAGCCGAACTGTCAAAGTATTCTGGCTTCTTTAGAGACAGCATTGTAATAGTCGATGGCTGTAGCACAGGAGCAGTAAAAGAAGTAGACTCAACGAGTGAAGTAGACTCAACGAACATAGCTAATCTACTCAGCCAAACTATTGCTCAAGGAGCAAAGGCGATCTACGCACCCAAGAGCATCGCTAACAGTCGATTTGAATTTAGTTCCAACGGCTCGTTCATCCAGCCAAGATTCTTTTTCGATTATCGTGACATCGAAGTATTAGTAATCTCTTCAGTTACACAATCAATTACTGATAAAACCTTTGCAGAAGAAGTTTTAGAAAGCAATATTCCTGTTCTAGTTGAATTTTACGCATCCTGGTGCGGTCCCAGCCGCATGATTGCACCAGTTGTGGATGAAATTGCTGAACAATATGCAGATCGGGTAAAGGTTGTTAAACTGAATACAGATGAAAATCCTAACACTGCTAGTCAGTACGGCATTCGCAGCATTCCCACCCTGATGCTCTTCAAAGATGGTCAAAAGATCGACATGGTAGTAGGTGCTGTTCCATACCAAACTCTAGTAAATTTTCTAGAGAAACATTTAGGGCAGCCTAAATAGGTGAGAGATTATTTAGCTATCGTCCCACAGGCTTCCCTGTACCATCTTCACTACCTCTACCACAAATCAGACGTTCTTGATATTCGACATCCTGAACAACTATATTGAAGCAATTCTGTTCTGAGTTAAACGATATCCTAGAGGCTTCTAGTGTAGCCCCGCGTCTAGGAGATATATCCTTAAAGGCTGTATAGCAATTCCCTTTACTGTATTGAGTTTTATCTAAATTTTTGAGAATCAGCTTATTAAATTGAATCTGAAATTCAGGAGCAGGTATCTTGATAGTTTTTGTTTTTCCCACAACCATCTCTATTTTCATATAGCATCTCTGCTGAACCTGTTGCTGACCCTGTTTGAGACGACTTTCAATTATGATTTCCTTGAGTTGAGAAATTGGTATTTTATTTACTTCCCCAGCCATACCCTCGACAACAATAGATTTATTTGCTTTATCGAAAGACAAAGAGCTTATGCCATCTAAAGAGCGACTAGATTTATAGATTATCTCAATATTTCTTCGGTCAATATATTGATTTCCTAGCGGGTTTAAGTCAACAAAGATTTTATCTTGAGCCGTCCCTTGAGCAAAAAGCCCAGGAGAAAAACTCTCATCAGAAATTGAAGAAGCTACCGGACAGAGAGCAGGCATTGCAGCAGTAGGCGCAGGAGCAGCTAGTGTTTGTTGCTCCCCCATAAGGGCCTTTCCGAGCCATAGACTGAGTACAGCAGCTACAAATACAGGTCTAGTTAGCATGATTTCTAAATAAGTTAACCTTCTCGTTTCGATACTATTCTAAAACTAAATAGGTGTTGTCATTATTGGGTAGCACGATAGTTAAAGGTCTTTGACTCCTAATTTTGTCCTTTGGCATACTAGCGAACATATAGATTGACTTATCATTTCTATAAAGCAGACGCCATTGAGCGCCTTCAAGACTACACGTCATATGATATTCTTGAAGCTCTCTTATATTTTTCAAACTTCCTATTACTCCGACATTATCCCACGATAATCGATCTTTCGAGCCGCAACTAATAGCCAATGTTTTTCCATTACTTTTTTCTTCTACAATTGCAGAAACAATAGGAAGTGTATTATTCCGAGAATCAATAATATCCTTTTGAAACTGTTCATATCCAACTTGCGAAGATAAAGAATAAGTGGCGTATAAAATCAGTACCATTCTTAATAAATCGACATTAAAAGGAGAATTTAAATCGACATTTTTTAATAAGAAAAAGAGTATATTTTTTAGATATTTTTTTAGTAATTTTAGGATTTCTTTCAAGACAGTTCTCCTTGCTGGTGCAGGAGGAGCAGTTTCCCCTTGCAAATTTAATGTGGAGAATCTTCTAGCTTGTTCAATCAAAAAATTTAAGATGAACAGAGGTAAGATAATCCCATATAAAACTCTCAAGATATTTTGAGGTACTCGGACTAGCTCGATTGCGGTTATCAAGAATGACTGAACATTAAAGTCCCAGACAATAGACTGGATTCCAAAGTTGTAATAGTATGACCATCTATAGGCAAATCCAGCCACATATAAAGTAGCTGCAATTAGGGAAGAAACTGCGATAAGAGAGCCAAAAGGATTACGCTTTTCCATGCCGTATTGAAAGCTTTGGCGTGTTATTCTCGAATTTTGTGATTTCTTCAATGGCGCTCCTTATCCTTGAGAACTCTGCAATTCTCAACCCCATTGTAGGCACACGAACCTTTTACAGATCTTCCTTTCTCAGTTCTGGCTAAATACCTCTTCCGGGACTAATCGCAAGATTTGGATCTGTATAACAGCCTCTCATGGGAAAGAGGTAGAAATCTATCTGTCTAACACCCCTATGTCGGATCTGATATAGACCTCAGTCTGCATCAATCCCAAAAAAATCCAGATTTTATCGTTTTCTCCTCCTTCAGATAGATTTGCCACCCACCTTCCCCTCATCGGCAAGCTGATCGTGTGGGAACTCAGACTCTTCAGGAGACTGGCCCACACCTTCTAACTATAGAAAAAGAATGTGAGGAAGTTGTGAGGATATCATTTCAAGTCCTTCACATCTTCCTGAGTCAGAACGATCGGTGACTCGATACGATCGCCCCTCCTGCAATCCCGTTATTCCCTAGATGCCGTTGAGGTTAGCGATGTTGGTTCACAAATGGTTTCAAGCCGCAGGCGATCGCAGCGGAGTACAGGACGGGATGTATATCCCACTCCTGAAACAGCCATTGAATTAAATCCGGTGTCCACGGACACACTTGAACGGCTAAAATTTTGGCTCCCAGATCTGTAGACACTCCCTCGACATAAAAAATTCCGTTGTGTAAGCCCAGCGTGTGACACACTCTCCAGGCTGCATAAATCAGATTTTCCTGTCTTTCTGGATCCAACCGGATGTCCGGCTTGGCTGGAGTTGAGGGATATCTGGTGAGGCCAGAAGGTGTGGGATAGCCCGCTACTAATTCGCCCTCTGATACGATGAGCACCACATCCTGGGGGATGCCCTGCGGGTAAGCAGTGGCCATCAGTTGGCAATTTAAACCGAACCGCATCCCCGCAGGCAGCAGGGTTTGCAGTGCCTCAAACCGGGCCAGTAATTGTGCGGGAGTGGCCACGATCGCTGGCTCAAAATCAGGAATTTCTGGCTCCAGTGCGATCGCCACCGGATAGTCCTGCAGCGGGATCTGCTCAATGTCCTGGAGATTGTTGATGGCAAACACTGCCACTCCATAAGCAAATTTTCGCGCTTCAAACGTGAGTTTCTTCCCTTCATCCATCAGGATTTTTTGCTGCATGAATAATTGACTTTGAGCCAGACTGACACTTTCATAGCGATTGGCCGGATTCCCCAGCAAAAGAGCGACTAACGTGGCAACAGTCCAGTACTTGTGCTCAAGCGGAATGACTCCATTGACCGTCAGTTCTTGGTGACGCACTTCTTCTAGAATCGCCAGTGCGATTTCCAGTTCAGTCCGGGCGTTCTCAAGATCAATGCCCAAACACGGCGGGTAACCACTGAGTAGAGGCGATTGAGGTTCACTCCCAGCTAAGATGAGATTGAGGCCAAACGTATGCGCCCATTCAATTGCCTGCAGGTCTTCTTCATCTCCTGCACCGATGATTAACAGCATCTGGCCTGTGAGCATGTATTGGTAGGAACGGTACACCATAGTTTCTACCCATTGATCCAGAATGCCAGTCCGATGAGGCGCATGTTGCACTTCATACAACTGCAAGGTACTGATGCAATCGTGATTGTTGACTTCAACTAAAAATGGCTCTAATTGGCCCTGTTGCTGTTTCAAGAACACATCTAAGCCAATAAAATCCGTTTGTTGATGCGGAGCAATTGCCGTTAAATAGCGAGTTTCGTAGTCAATGATCGCGGCCAGAACCGTTTCGCCTAATTGGTACAGGCGATCGATGAGCTGAGTTTTCTGGTTGGAAGTTAACCGCAGACAATCACACAGATAGTCGATTGAGAAACTTTCGGAGGTATCACCCCCGATCGGTTGAGCCACATCCCCCAGATGACAGAGAATTCCAGAGGTTTCGACCCTATTGTTAGGGCGACGGGTGACAAAGATCCGCAACCTGGCTCCCAGCGAGGAGCGATCGCTGAGCCTGGAATCGATAAATTCTTCCACCAGCAGGCACTCGTCCTCAGCCAGCAGCCCCAGACACTGCTGGAAGTTGGCCACGGCCAGATCCAGATCCTCTTTCGACTCCAGCGTACAGGCTCTCCCTCCCATCCACCTGGCCCCCGAAGGTTTAATCACAAAGCGATCGCAGGGAAAGTCGCTTAAATACGTTCGGATGGCTGCAACCGATAGAGGACTGGAGCGGTCAATCAACTGCACCTGGGAACTGACGGGATGGTGCTGATATTTGGCTACAGCACCGCTAAACGCCAGGGTTGTGGGAACCTGGATCTGTTGAGCGGCAGCCAGTAACCGGGTATGCAATTTATCATCGGTATACTCATTCAGTTCTATGCCGCTCGACATCGGGCAGTGTGTGAGTCGTCTTTCACAGTCCTGAAACTGTTGGGCGTGTTGTCGGCCCGTGACTTGGGAAATACTGAATTTTGATTCCGGCACAAAGTTACATAAGAACGTGATCTTTTTAGGCGTTTTGAATTGGACATGGAAACACTGCCCAAATTCATTCATGGTAATTCCCTGCAGCAGATACAGGGCCGTTTCTTCTGCCTGTTCAACAACAGTGATCCAATCGGGCTGCGGGACAATAAAGGCGTTTTCCGGGAGGATCTGGCTGGCGGCTAACAGTAAAGCCACCCTTTTTTCCGGCTCAGAACAGAACACAATGCAGGGTTGCGTGGGATCAGCGTCTCGTTCGACCGGTGCGGGCTGCATCGGCTTGAGTTGATACGCAAACAGGGCTAAGTTGAGGGCTGCAAACATCTGAACGATCCTCTCTTCGGCAAGCGGATTGAGTGCCTTTCCATCCTGGGGCGTTGCCACCCTGACTGACTGACAAACCTCTTGAAACCCTTGATAAATCGTAGGTTGGGTTGAGCCTTGCGAAACTTGCGAAACCCAACATCCAGAGACCTAGCAGCTTATCGGAGATCCCCCTAAATCCCCCTTAAAAAGGGGGACTTCCGGATGTTTCCCCCTTTTTTAAGGGGGGCTAGGGGGGATCGGTTTCTCCGACAGCCTGCTAGAAATCCAGCCTCAATCGACAGCGAACGGTGCCCGCCCGTTCAGCGACGGCTGTGACTTCAATTTCACTGCCTCGTGGCCCTTTGATCACCCACTCGACATGACGGCGGAAATCTGTGCCAAACGCCAGCGACTCAAACGCTTTGTTGGCGCGTCCCTCCAGATGCTCAATTTCCTGTTCCAGTTGTCCACTGATTAAGGTCACTCCGGATGGCAAGGATAAAATGACTTCGATCGGGCGCACGGACTGGCGTTCTAAGGCTTTCTGGCTGGTGTAAGTCGGCAAGAATCCCTGATTCTCCCACTGGACGACGACACGATAAATGTCTCCTCCCTGGTAGCTCACGGTAGTGCGGGCCAGGGCCAGACGAGGAGACAGTAAGGCATGGGCGATCGCAAAGCGGCACTGCTTGGCGCATAAGTCGGGCAGATAGGCCGCAGGAGCATTTTGCCAGACGGCTTTTTCATTCCAGCCGCCAATTTCGACCTCCCCCAATTGGGGATGGTGAAACGGTTGCCAGTTGATAAAGCCTTTGCCGTCTAACTTTTGATCATTCCACTCTAATAACTTCAGCGCATCTTCGGGAGGATGCCAGCGAAACCACTTGACGTTATCGGTTTTCTCAATTCCCGCTTCTGTCGGCGCATCCCACAACTCGATCGTGAAGCCAAACCAGCCAAAGCGATCGTACCCATAGTCATCCATCGAGCCATAAATGACTTCTTTGGGATGGTAGCGGAAGTCATGGTAAACAGACACGCACTTGTAGCCAGTGATTTGCCTGCCCTGTTCACCAATTAGTTGGTAAATCTCTAAATCCTCAACCGGGAAGTAGTCGTCCGGGTGAGTGCTGTAGGGCCGCAGGATCAGGGCGGAGTAAGTATGATAGCTGATGAAGCCGTTGATATTGCGGTTCTGGTGCCAGAACTCGGCTTCGGCACGGGTTTCTGGTTCAGAAAAGGGAAAATCCCCCGCGCCTTTTTGCTGAGCCTCTGGTGCCCACTGGTGGGGATAGTTGCGGTTGAAGTCCATCCCTTCGAGCGGAGAAGCGACCTTGATGCTGTATCCGTCGTAGTTGCGAATGTATCCTTCCGGGAGCAGAGTGTAATACGTGCCACCGAATTCGGCAGGGTCACGGCGTACCATCAGGCGCGGGTCTTGCTCTGAGACTTTCCAGGCTCCACAGTGATCTCGAATGCGCATCTGCAGGATTAAGCCATCTCCATTTACATCTTCCCGATGCAGGCCATCCTGCTCGTCGGGATAGGGATAGGGACGGACGCTAGAGCGGAGTCGATAGGGGGTCGTTAAATATTTCTCTGCGCCATCGACAGCCAAACGAGGTAGCACGTAGACGGTATAGTGGTCGAGCAGGTACGTTACCTGGTCATCCTGACCGTATTGAGTTAACAGGTGATGGATGATGTAGCAGGCAACTGCCGACCCTGTGACCTCCCCTGCATGGGTGTTGGCATCAATCCAGTAGCCTGGTTTTTCCAGATAGTTGCCTGTCTCCCGATGGGTGAGAATCGCGACCCAGATATCCCGTCCCGCGTAGCTCTGACCAATCACTTGCAACCGCATCAGGGTTGGGTAAGCCTCAGCGATCTGACTCAGGTAATCGACTAATTCTTGATAAGTGTAGTAGTGACTGAAATCAAACTCTTGAACAGGCATGATCGTGCTTTCCAGTTGGATGAAACATATTAACAAATTTTGCGCCCGCTCAGGCCCTGCCTTGTCCGGCTGCAAAAACTGCGCCTGCATTGAGCTGCAGTTCGGGGAAAATGGTTGAGCTTAAGTTATCATCTTGACGGAATAAGCGCTTTTGGTAGCGATCGCCCTCCAGTTGACAAATCGTGACCGCTGGCTGCTTGGGAGTTCCGATATAGTCTCGACCGCCTAACCCCAAATAATCTGTAATCCAATACTCAGGAACTCCTAATACCGCGTAGTCTTCAACCTTCCGAGCATAGTCATTTTGCCAGTTTGTACTCACAACTTCAGCGATCAGTTTAATCGCCTGGTTTGACGTAATCACAGCCTGGTATTGCCACAGCGGTTCATGTACTAATTGCGTTTGATCCAGCACAATGACATCGGGACGAAAAGCCGTGTCATTAGAGATACGAATCAGGCAACGGTGAGGAATGATATAAGGTAAGTTCAATCGATCAATTTCAACATTGAGTTTGCGAGCGATAAAACCAATCACCTGTTCATGTAACCCTGTTGGCTCCAAATCAATTAACTCTCCATCAATCAGTTCGTAGGAATCGCGATCGCTATACTGTGCAATAAATTCATCTACATTTAGTCGAGCTAAATTTGCTTGAATCACAGATTTTCTCCTAACGTTATTCCTTAAATTTATAAATTTCAAAGGGAAGCCGACAGTATTCAATGCGATACCGTTCTAGAGTATCGGCATCTAGATATTTCATCGATGCAAAGACCAACCGTTTTTTACAGTTAGATTCAGGCAGTCCCAGCTTTTCAGCCTTGTCTAAATCCAGGGCAGTAGAGCGTAAATTATCCCCGTGAATGCTCAGGTTATCGTGGAGGCTGATTTTGCCCGTCAGGCTGGCAGCGGGATTGGGCACCAAATGATGGTACTTGAGGGTCAGATGGTGATTTTGGACGTAGGAGTTGACCTTAAAGTGAATCGTTGCCATAGTCAGATAGAACATCTCCAGACTTCCAGACTACAGGCAAACCTCGTCATTTGAGCGTATCAGGTGGTATTTCTTCAGATGATTTCAGGTTCAGTCTTAGCAAGGCAATCCCAAGCCGCTCTCTTATCTAGACTTAAGCCACCCAGCTATTCCATTAAAGCAACCCAATACTATCAATAGTTGTTAACTCAATGGATTGCATTCAACGAAGCAATTTAAGATTAAAGGAAAGGAACGCTTCATGTCTCAAATCATATCCTTGACCAAAGGAGGGATAGGTATGAATCCGAAGCATCAATACTTAGGCATTGTGGAGGCTGGAAGATTTAAGCTTCTGATGCCAGACTCTATGACAGGCAGCTATCGGCGGCTGACCGCAATGGAGATGCAGGAAGCTCAACCACCCGAACTGGATGAGATCCATTTAAACGAGTATGATGGGCAAGCCGTCCTGGTGAGTGGGTATGCAGACGATACCTGGATCTGGTCGGCTAACGTCATCGAGGTTGCTGGACTGATTCTAACTGTTCTCACAAAACAAATCTTTGAGAAACAGCAACACTGAAGCTCATTTCGCTCGGAGTAGGAGGTTCCTGAACGCTAGAATGTTGAGAATCAAATATTGAGAATCACTGGTTTTGCCCTCAGGATTCGGCGCTTTGCTCTCCCTCCCTTTACCCGGAGAAGTATATTGTCTCACGATCGTCAGCGTGCTCAACGGCCCCTGGAGTTTATTCCACAGCGCTTCAACCGACTCGTGTTGAGGTGTGCCCATTGGGTGCTGCCAGTGGTGATGCGGGTGCGGATGCGGCCCTGGCTGCCAGCAGGTATCACGCAGGTAGATGTCACTAATGCGGAAGGTTTGATTGACCTCTATCAGCAATTTCAGGCGGGTAAAATTCGGCTGATTATGGCATTTCGCCATGTGGAGGTCGATGATCCCCTCAGTCTGCTGTTTCTCTTCTCTCGCGTGATCCCTCGACTGGCTGATGAACGGGGAACGGGGCTGCAATATCCTATCCATGCCCACTTTCTCTACGATCGCGGCATGACGCTTTGGGCGGGAGACTGGCTGGGTTGGTTTTTTGCCCGTTTGGGTGGCATTCCCGTCCATCGTGGCAGACCCCTCGATCGAGTGGCACTGCGGGCAGCCAGGGAACTGCTGGCCCATGGCAACCTACCGTTTATCATCGCACCGGAGGGAGCCACCAACGGCCATAGCGGAATTGTCAGTCCATTAGCACCGGGATTGGCACAGCTCAGCTTCTGGTGTGTGCAAGATCTGCGGAAGGAGAATCGCACTGAGCCTGTGATACTGGTTCCGATCGGCATTCATTATCGGTATGTGACCCCCCCCTGGGCCAGCCTGGATCGGTTGCTGAGCCAATTAGAAGCCGACACGGGGTTGGCTGTACAGTCGATTGGCTCAACCGCCATGCCTCATCCTGAACAGGTATGCTATCAGCGGATTTGCCAGTTGGGCGAACATTTGTTGTCTCAGATGGAGCAGTTTTATCAACGCTTTGCTCACGGCAAGTCTTCAACTCGTTGGCTGTCAGACATTGCTCCCGATGATTCCTCCGCCAGGTTCGATGCACGGCTCCAGATCGTTCTGGATCGAGCACTGTGGACTGCCGAACAGCATTTTGGCTTGCCATCTCAAGGCAGTGTGATTGAACGTTGCCGTCGCTTAGAAGAAGCCAGTTGGCGCGATATTTATCGAGAAGATTTGCCTGACTTAACCCGCCTGTCTCCCGTTGAACGGGGGCTGGCGGATTGGATTGCAGAAGCATCAGATTTGAGATCGCGTCATATGCGGCTTGTCGAGAGTTTTGTTGCCGTCACAGCAACCTATGTGCAAGAGCATCCATCGGTTGAGCGACTGGCGGAAATGGCAATGTTGATGTTTGACCTCGTAGCCCGCCTGAAGGGCGATAAAATTCCCGCTCGTCCCCGCCTGGGCTGGCGACGGGTACACCTGACGATAGGTCAACCCATTTCAGTCAGCGATCGCTGGCCGTTGTATGCCCACGATCGCCAGTCGGCTAAGCAAGCCGTGAGTGATTTGACCCAAGAGGTTCAGACGGCTTTAGAAAACATGATTGCCGCCGAAGTTGGAGAGCAAGGAAAGGGGAGAACCGAGCCGAACAAGATTGACCGCTAGACCAACCGTGGTAATCGACATCAACCAGATTATGAAGGGAAGATACGTGCCGATCGCTGGCTGGATTTGAACAGTCTCTTTGCAGAAGGTTGGGGGTTATGTCGTTGATGAATAACAAGAGCGATACCACTCAAAACAGCGATCGTAGCCAGACCAAGCCGGAGGGTGATCGGTTCCTGCAGCAGAGGGATGGCAATGAGTGCGGCCAAAACCGGAACACTCAGTTGTACAACTGCCGCTTGAGTGGCTTTCAAACCAGGTAAAGCATAATACCAGAGGGCATAGCCCATTCCAGACGCGATCGCGCCAGAGGCGACTGCATAGCCACCCCCAGTCAGATCCAACCGCATCTGAGGGAAAGTAAACACACTCAAACCAATCGCCAAGGGAACCGCCCCCAGAAAGTTACTGGCAGTAGTCTGGAGCGGATGCGCAGATCCTTTACCCAGTAAAGAGTAGATGCCCCAGGCCATTCCAGCCCCTAACATCAGTAACGAACTCAAGAGGGGTGGGGTGGTGAGTCCTGGAAGCAGTAGGGCAATTAATCCCACCAGTGCCAGAATTAGCCCAAGGATTTGAGGCCATCGCAGCCGTTCTCCCGTCCACAGGCCGTAACTCATCATCGTGATCTGTACCGATCCAAATAGCAGCAAAGCCCCTGTTCCCGCCGATAAGCTGATGTAGGCATTTGAGAAACAGGCCGCATAGACAAACAGTGCCAATGCCGGAAAGACACTGCCTGTCCTGGAGATCGCCCCACCTCGCAGCCGCACAATCAACCAGAGTATCAGGGCACCCGAAATCAGGCGAATGGACGTAAAGCTGGCGGCATCAATGGCGGTATGCTTCAGGGCCATGCGGCAAAGCAGGGAATTTCCAGCAAATGCAAGCATGACAAAAGTGGTCAAGATCAGAGTACGAATCGCTGGCATTTTAACACCTCAAATGGCGGAAGGGGCTGATGCTACATCTGTCTAGGTTTAACAGCCTAATGGGTTCTACCAGAGTCTTCCACTGATCACCGTTCAACCTTTCTGGAGGGGGTGGGGGGGACGCAGCCGTCCTCCACGTCGGGGGGTTTGGGGGGTGTTACGCGACAGGGGACAGCCCCCCAAGCGGCAGGGTTAGCAGTACATTTCAGCAACCTGAAATAGTCGTTGCTGCTGGGCAGGACTGACCTGTTTGAAGATTTCCACAAACTGAGTATGGGTTAAGCCTGAGCCAATGAACGTCCAGTGATAGGACTTCTTCTGCACGCTGAGAATTTCCTGCTGTTCTGACTCCGTAAAAGTACGGCCTGTGGCTCTGGCGAGGCTTTCCAGATCCAGTTGTACCTGTGCCATCAGCCCACCATTGAGGAACTCAATCAGTTTGAAAAAGTCATCGACTCCTGCCTCCACTGCGGATGGTTCCAACTGCTGAACAAGTTGTTTCACCATCAAAGTGTCCAGAGTAGTGTGCTGAGACTCTTCCAACCAGTGGTTTCTGAGAAGACTGCAAAACTGAAAATCGAGACTTTCATTGGCATTATCCCGAATACTAGCCAGGTAATGATACTGGGTCATCCATTCAATATACAGAATAACTAGCATGACTCCCAACGGATGATGCTGCAGCACTGCATTAACAATCTCCTGGATGGGGCCAATGCCGTCGCATCGACTGCCGAATCCAATTTCAAACTCTTCAGCAAAGCAGCGGAATAACCGAATATGCTTGCTTTCTTCTTCCGCAAAGTGCAACAGGGCTTGAGTCGCTTCAATATCGCTGAGTCCTGTGATTTTGACATGATCCAGAACGCAGGGCACAATGAATTCTTCAACCAGGCCAAACAGATGCAAATAGCTGTTACCGCGAATTTGGTTCAGAACTAGCTTTTCTGCTTCATTCAGGCAAGAAATCTCATTTACCCGTGCCAGGACTTCTGGCATAAATCGCTTAGAGAAATCGAGCCGTTTATCACCGCCAATAATGTCTTCAATTTGCCAGTTGACCTTAACAGCACGATTGAGAGATTGTGCGTAGGTTTGGTTGGGGTTAGTTACGATCGCAGTCATTTTGTTCTCCTTTTAAGTCACAAGATTAGGTGTTTGTGCAAAGGTACTTGAACGAACATGGGACAAAAATTCGTCGTAGTCAGCGAGCTGATCCAGACCCAGAAGGTTGAGGATGAATTCAAGCAACATCCAGACCAAAACTTGAGTAATGAGGGTTTTCCACTTGACTTGCATTGGATTCACCTCCTGGATCTGAATGATCAGATTAGATAGAACAGCAATTCCGTAAAATCAGTTGTTTGCGTTTCTGTTATTAGATTATTCAGAGCACTGTCCTGAAACCGTCCAGGAATCATCCAAGTACTGTCCTGAAGTCATCCTTAGGGATTTGCCGTTAAATAATGTAGCGGCTGTAGGATGTGTTAGGCACTAGCCGTAACGCATCCTAATGACAAGGAGGAAGAGCAAGGTATCCCACTGGCTGTTTAGAGACAAGATTGATCCCAGCCCAAGGCCAGTTGTCCCGATAATTTGCGTTGCGCTTCTTCACGCAAGGGATGATAGCGGCATCCCTGCACATCCCGAAACAACTTTTCTAACCCTAGTTTGCGGTAGAAAGCACTGCCTCCAGCAATTTCCATCGCTAAATCAGCAACATTTAACATCGCTTTAGCCACCAGGGTTCGTCCTGTCATCACCTGATTCGTGGTTTCAAAGCTGGGTTGACTGACAGATGCGGTGGATATCATGTGTTGCAAGGCTAACCGGGCAGCGGTTAATTCATTGTCTAATCCTCCCACCCTGTAACAGAGGTGCTCATCAGTGGAGCGTTTTTTAACCAGTTGAATGGTGCGATCGCGCATCGCTTCCGCTACTCCCACATAGACGGAATAAACCAACGGAATCGCCAGCATTGAGATCAGATGGAAGATAAAATGCCATTTTCCTGGCTCTCGACGTAGTGCGATCGCGGCATCTGGGACAAACACATTGGAGAGAACCACATCATGGGAACCTGTTCCCCGCATTCCCATCGCCTGCCAGGTCGTTTCGATGGCGACACCCGGAGCCGTCATCGGCACACCAAAATGGAGTACCGTCGCCCCATTGTCTGGATCATCGTAAACAGCGCTGGTCATCAATAAATTGGCAATGGGTGCGCCACTGGCAAATACTTTCCGCGCATTGATCAGAAATCCTCCTTCGACTTTGGTAGCAGTCCCCCCACTCTGTAACCAATCTGAGCCACCACTGCTAAGCAGGATTAATTGCTCCGTAGCGACTCGTTTGAGTAATCCATCGACGGGAGCATTTTGGTGGTGCCACCGCCAGGTCGGAATCATTACCTGATGAGTATGCATCGCAAATGCCAGAGCCGTTGAACTGGAATATCGGCCTAAAATTCGCAGGACTTCGCAAAGCTCGGCAAAGCTGGCTCCCCCACCCTCTAGCGCGATCGGCACCCCAGCCGCTACCAGGCCAGAGGATTTTAATTGGCTAATATTCTCAGCTACAAATAAATCATTCTCATCTGCTTCGCCTTCCTGGATCGTAAATTGCTTCCCCAGAGATTCTGCCAGGGCTAACCAATCTACATTATGTGGTTGCATTGTTGATGTGGTTTGTAAGTCTAACATTGGATTGTCTTCTCCTAAGTTTTCAGTTTTCAGGGGATTCCCTCCATTCCTCCTTAAATAAATCGGGTGAGGAGCGAATTTTAGACTCAGCTTATGTAAGGCCGTATCCTAAAATTGTCCGGAGGACGTTTTTGGCATTACTCAAAGCTTTCATCACCCCAGGGTAGGGAGATTCTTATCAGAGTTTGTTGGGTTCTTTCTGCTGATACTCTTATTCTGGAATGTTGCGTTCAGTGGAACAAGTTCAATATCTGAACCTATCCTTGCGATCGCTCCAAAGCCTGATAATTAAGGACGATAGGCAATGCACTCCAATCCGCCAGGGTCTGACGGACTGAGCGATCACCCAAAAACTTTGATTACGAAAGAGCCGGGGCAGGGCTATGAGTATTCACTGACTCCTGCCAGAGAGGTGGTGAATGTCCTGGTTGCGGCGGATCTTGGCATGTTTACCCATTTTGGATGGGATAGCTGCTCAACCCCCGATCGGCAGTCCAATGCAAAACTCAGTGCCTTGCCTTGGCTCTGAATGAACTTCCAGGCTGCCACCGTGTTTGTCTACCACGATTTGACGGGCGATCGCCAGCCCTAATCCCGTCCCTTTACCCACGCCTTTGGTGGTAAACAAGTGGTCAAAGATTTTGGCTTGTACCTCCTCTGTCATGCCTTTGCCATTATCTCGAATCCAGATTTGAACTTGATTTTCAACCATTGCTGTGCGAATTGTAATTTCTTGAGGACGGGCTTCTAGCTCAGCAAATGATAACTGGTGCGCCATCTCATCAAACATGTCGATCGCATTAGCCAAGATGTTCATAAACACCTGGTTGAGCTGTCCAGGAAAACAATCTATCGACGGTATCTCACCATAGTCTTTGATGACCTCGATCGCCGGACGAAACTGATTGGCTTTGAGGCGATACTTGAGGATCAACAGCGTACTATCCAGACCTTCATGCAGGTTAGCGCTGACTTTGTATTCAGTATCCGCCCGAGAGAAAGTGCGGAGGCTGGTGCTGATGGATTTGATGCGATCAGTCGCACCTTTCATGGCATCCAGTAACTTTAGTAAGTCTTCGCTGAGGAATTCTAGATCGATATCTTCAGCATGGTCTTGAAGCGGTGCGACTGGATTGGGATAATGCTGCTGATAGAGGGCAAGATGTTCGAGCAGATCCTGCACATAGTCTCTGCCATTGTTGATACTGCCATTCAGAAAGCCGATCGGGTTGTTGATTTCGTGGGCGACTCCAGCCACCAAGTTGCCCAGAGATGCCATTTTTTCGCTTTGCACAATTTGCAATTGGGATTGTTCCAATTGTTGGGCATAGCTTTGGGCTTGTTGGTAGAGTCTGGCATTTTCGAGAGAAATGGCAGCCTGGGTGCAGAGGAAGTTCAGAATGAGGACGCGATCGCTCGTAAACACCCCACTGGTAGAGCGATTTTCCAAATACAAAATGCCGCGTAAATTACCCTGGTTGAGAATCGGTAAACACAACACACTCTTGGGCTGATGTTGACGCATGTAATCGCTAATTACCGGCAAATCAGTCTTGAGATCGTCCATCACAACCGTCGTCAAAGTGTTCTTTACATACTGAATCAGTTTGGCCGGAACGGTGGGATTATCATCTAGGGGCGCAGATTGCAGTGTCACTTGCTCCAGGTTCGCCATCACCCCCACTTGCCATTGGTTATCCTGACACAGGATCAACGCACAATGGTCAGCCCCAGAGTTTTCTACCATCGTCTGGGTCAGGGTTCGCAGTAGTTCATCCAGTTCGATCGTGCTGGCGAGGGTCTGAGAAGCTTGCAGCAGGGCAGCGAAATCCAGAGTTTGGTTGATGCTGCTGCTGGAGGAACTTTTACCCGGGGTGGAATGGATTATCGAGTAGGCAGGGGTAGCGATACTCGCCAGGGTTTCTAGAACGGTCAGGGGTTGGTTGGCTTGTCGCAGGATCGGTTGCAGTAATTGAGGATAGTGTTGTTCTAAGTCGGCGACTTTGGCTTTCGCGCCCCAGCGAGCATAGCAATAGTAAGCCTCTTGCATGTAACCGGCGGCGACTTTCTCTTTCCCCCAGTTTAAATAGAATTTGGCTGCGAGTTCATTCGCCAGTGCTTCATCCTGAATAAAGCCGTTTTCTTTGGCGCTGGCAATAGCACGATCGTAAAAATCGCCAGCTTCATAGATCTGACCGAGAACCCTGCACCGCTCTGCCTCAATCAATTGCCATCGATGTTGATGATTGAAGGGCGCTAGGGTGGCCCAGTGTTGCAGTTTTTGTTGATCAACCTCAACCCGTTTAAGAATGGACTCTTTTTCCTCTGCTACAGCATTTGGATATAGAGCCAAGTGAATCAACGCGATGTAAAACGAAACCAGGGGAATTGAGAATTGAGCCAGTCCACCGTCTAGATATTGTTCAACTAAGGTCGCCTCTTGAGCCGCCAGTGCATTTTGCCCAAATAGGTAGTAAAGAACTGTTTGATTCAAATGAAAATGAAAGAGACCAGTACGATCGCGATTGGTTTCGAGGATAGCCAATCGTTGTTCAGATGGATAAATCGATCCAGTTAGTTGCCAGGGTACTGTCGTATGCCCCAATAGGTTCTGCACCGATTGGTGATCAATCTCCAGCCAATTCAATGTTAGTTCTTGCCTGAGTTGAGCGAGAATCTGACCGTAAGCCACCATCTCTTGACTTAAATAAGTCAATTCCTTCCCGGTTAAATAAGAATAATAGCAGTAGATATGGGCATTCATCCCAACGAATTCCAGGTCTCCATTGGTCAGGCTGCTCTCGTAAGCTGCCTGTAGGGGAGTAAGCAAATCATGGAGAGGCTCTTTCCAATGTTTGAGGAAGGAATTGACCACATATTCTGCTCGACTTTTGCAGGCGATCTCCTGCAACCGATCCAACATCGCTAAAGTCAGTTGCCCAAATTGGTATCCTGCATCCAAATCGCCCATGATACCCGTCAGGACTATACCGTAGTCTCCGTAGGATAGGGGAGACCAGGAACAGTTGCCATATTGCAAGGCTAATTCTACTTGTTTAAAAATGAGCAGGGGCATGAGGGTAGGAGCCGCCAGGTAAGCAGGGGGCGCTAGAAGCGTCATCATTTGGATCGCCGCGATATGCTCCGGTTCCGCCATGGTCGGCAAATCCACTAAACTGAGCGGATCACGACCATCCAACAGTTGTTGAGTGACTGCAAACGCAGTGCCAATATCTTCATCCGTGGGCTGTTCCGGAAAATTAATCCCGAGAGAGTGCAAGACCCGCAACCCAATATCCAAAGCAGATTTGAGTTGCCCTTGAGTTTGGGCAGCTAACAGTTGAGCTTCGCGGACTTTAATCGTATCCACCAGTCCCTGGGCATGGTGCAACACCAGGTTCGCCCAGTGTTCCATTTGCTCAAAATTGGTATTAAGATATTGGGCTTCTGTCATTTCCACATGCAGTGCCAGGGTCAGGTTGTAATCCTGATGCCAGCTATCGGGCGGCAGTAGCTCAATTCCGATCGTCAAATAGTCCACCGCTGCGCTGTAGGCTGTAGCAGCTTTCGCCTTTTGCGCAGCTTTCAAATTGAGTTGTGTCAGTTCATCTCGTTTAGTGGGTTGAATGATGAAGGTACGACCTACATTCAAATGGCTCACAATTTCAAACAACCGTTCTTCTTGCTCCGTGGCTGAAGAGTTGCACAAAAGTAACGTTCCAATATGGAAATGAACCGATTGTTTTTTAGCCTCTGGAATCAAGCAGTAAGCAGCTTGTTGGACGCGATCGTGCAGGAATCGATAGACGGGATTAACGCTATGCTGAACGTCAGATGGCTCTATCTCTTGTACCTGGAAGAACTTGTAGACCTGAGTTGCGGGTACAATCAATCCTTCTTGCAGCGCTTTCCACAACGCGATCGCAGTCTCAGTTGGGGCTTGTTCTGCAACGATCGCCAAGGTTGCCAGATCAAATTGATTGCCAATACAGGCGGCTAGCTTTAAGACATCTTGGGTAGAGGCAGGCAACTTTTGCAACTGCAACACCATAAACTCCACCACATCATCCGTGAGGGCGGAGGCATTGACTTGAGCAATGTCACATTCCCAATAGCAGCAATCACGATTGAAAGTAATGTATCCATCTTCATGCAACGCTTTAAGGAACTGCGTCGTGAAAAACGGATTGCCTTGGGTTTTGCGATCGACCAATTGGGTCAGGGGTTGCGCCATCTCTCCGGAACACTTCAAGGTATCGGCAATCAGATGATTCGTATGCTCCAGGGCTAATGGAGCCAGGGTAATGGTGTTGACAATTATGCCTGCTTTTTTCAGGTCCTCGATCGTCAGCATTAACGGATGGGCGGGCAAGACTTCGTTATCGCGGTAGGCTCCCAACATCAGCAGATAGCCGTTGTCATGCATCAACAGCCTCATCAACTGCAGCGAAGCTGAGTCTGCCCACTGCAAGTCATCCAGAAAGATCACTAACGGATGCGCCGCCGTCGTAAAGACCTGAATGAACTTCTGGAACAGTAAGTTAAAGCGATTCTGGGCTGCCGTTCCGGAGAGTTCTGGTGCTTTTGGCTGCTGACCGATAATCTGTACTAATTCTGGAATCACCTCGATCAAGACTTGCCCATTTTCGCCCACTGCTGCCAGAATTTGAGCCTTCCAGTGTGCCAATTGAGCATCGGATTCTGAGAGCAATTGGCCCATTAAATCTCGCAACGCCTGGACAAAGGCAAACAGGGGAATGTTGCGATTGAACTGGTCGAACTTGCCTTTGATAAAGTAGCCTTTTTGCCGCGTAATCGGTTTGTGGACTTCGTTGACGACAGCGGTCTTGCCAATCCCAGAGAAACCTGCCACCAGCATCAGTTCCGATGCCCCTTGGGACACACGCTCAAAGGCATTGAGGAGTGTCTGTACCTCCACTGCTCGACCGTAGATCTTTTCGGGAATCAGGAAGCGATCGCTCACGTCCCGCTGACCTAATTCAAAATCTGCGATTGGGACCCTTTCTTTCCACTGGGTCAAACACTGCTGCACATCATGCTTTAATCCCAACGCACTTTGATAGCGGTCTTCGGCATTTTTCGCCATCAGTTTAGCGACGATCGCTGCCACCATCGTGGGCACTGCCGGATTCACCTGATCAACAGGCACAGGCACTTTAGTCATATGACAATGCACCAGTTCCATCGGATCCTCCGACTCAAACGGCAGTTGACCGCTCAACAGTTGGTACAACGTCACACCCAGGGCATAGAAGTCGGCACGATAATCAATGCCGCGATTCATGCGTCCGGTCTGCTCTGGAGCCAGATAGGCCAGGGTGCCTTCTAAGATATTCGGATTTTGGATCTCCTGGGTTTCCTTGGGTAGCAAGGAGGCAATACTGAAGTCGATCAGCTTGACTTGTTTGGTCTCTGGATGAATCAGGATATTGGCCGGTTTGATGTCTTTATGGATCACCTGATGCTGGTGCAGATCATGGAGAATGGTGGCCAGTTGCAGGGCGATCACTAGCACATCTGTCAGACTGAGCGACTGCCGCTGGATATATTGACTTAAGGAAACGCCACCCCAGTCTTCCATGACCAGGGCATAGCCACTACCAAAGGGTTCCAGGCTCAAGGGTTGAACAATCCCTGGCAAATCGAGGTTTTTGGCGATCGTATATTGATTGCGAAACTGCACCAATTCGCTAAAGCTGGGATACTCTCGCTGCAGCACCTTAATGACCACCGGGCGTTGCGTCGCCATTTGCACCGCTCGATACACGGCGGTACGAGAACCGATGTAGAGTTGTTCGGCAATGCTATAGCCAGAAACATCGGGAACTGTATGGGATGGCAGATTGGCTAGAGGCATCATAGAGGTCAATAGTGACAGAGTGCTCCCCATTAAGGTTCCCAAAACTTTTGGCGATCACACCATAGCCCTGGTTGCCTGACATAAGTGGCTCAAAGTACTGATATTCCGCTATTCTGCGGTTGGAGCCAAAGCTCATCTTGGGAGTTCAAAACCTTGATGCAGGGATGTAATTCTGCTTGTGCCATTTGAAAGTGCGCCATGTCGGTTGCGATCACTCCAAAGCTTGATAATTAAGGCCGATAGGCAATGCACTCCAATCCGCCAGGGTCTGACGGGCTGAGCGATTACCCAAAAACTTTGATTACGTCCGAACCGATCAGCCAGTCCAGATGCTATAAGTTCATTATCTGAACCTGTCCTTGTATCCCCTGGAAAGTTATGCGAAAGGGTTATGGACAATTTTGCCCGGTGGCAAAGGCTGCTGAAGTCCTGGGCGATCGCTGGAACCCGCTGGTGTTGCGAGAAATGCTGTATGGCAATCGCTACTTCAATGACATCAGTCGCGGGGTGCCGTTAATGTCCCGTGCGCTATTGGTACAACGGCTAAAAGAACTGGAGAAGTTGGGCATTGTAGCGATTGCTGAAAAAGAGACGGGTCAGGGCTATGAGTATTTATTGACTCCTGCCGGAGAGGCACTGCGCCCGATTATTGAGGCGATGGGAGTTTGGGCCCAACAATGGGGCAGCGAACAAATTGCCCCGGAAGACTTAGATGATGCCTTATTGATGTGGGGCATGAGACGGCGGATCAATCTGGCCGCAGTGCCGCCGCAGAAAGTTGTGTTGCAGTTTGACTTTCAAGGGTTAACCAAAGGACGTAGAACTCAACGCAGTTGGTGGTTGGTGATTGAGGATCAAGAGGTGGATGTCTGCCAGAAAGATCCAGGCTTTGCGGTGAATGTCCTGATTTCGGCGGATCTTGGGGTATTTACCCATATCTGGATGGGATACCAACCGTTGTCTCCTGCACTTCAGCAAGGAACGGTATGCTTTGAGGGCGATCGCGACTTGGTGCAGCAGGTACCAACCTGGCTCTATCTCAATGGAGAATGGCGATACGGCATGGGAATTGACAAATCTGCAGCCCAGTTAATGCAGGCAAACCAGCGTCGTACTATCAAATCATGACTGAGGCCAGAGGTTTGCTATAGGCTAAAGCCTGCATTATGAGCCTGTCCGATCGCGGCAGCAGGGTATGAATTGTTCTTATGTCAGGGTTGATGCAATCATCTGGAGCGTCTCCCCGATCCCAACCGAGAATTAAACCTTGTCCAAGTCCAGAACCGTAGTTTCTCTGATCGGAAAACGACCGTTCTCTAGCTGGACTTGGTTTAGGTTTTCAACCAGCCTCTAGGGGGTATTGGGGGATGTGTAAGGAGTGGTGGTTCCCCCGATCGCTCCCGGCGTATTGGCATTACTGTTTGCACGCACCGATTGCAGCATTCCCATTTGTTCCAGTTGTTGGGTGATTAGATTCGGTCTGCACACTTCAGGCACTACAACATAGCGATCGTAAGGTGCTTGATAGTAGATGCTAGGACAGGGGTTCTGCGGTGCTGGCGGAGTGCTGGCGACTCGCAGTTGAGAAAGCTGTACAGAGGTTCCAGTAGGAAGCGTAATAGTTTGACTGGTAGCAGGTTGTTGATCTGGAAGTTGAGCAACCGGAGCAGCAACAGCGGAGGAAACAAACGGGATCCCTAGCAATAAGCTGCCGAGCGTTGCGCCAATTAATCTTGCGCGATGGGATAGCGGATGCAACATTGCCATAATCTCTCCTGAATAATTTAAGCTGTATCACCAAACGAACCCCAGAACTGGCAGTAGTTTCTAGTAGAAGTTTAAAGCTATCTGAGGACGTTCAATTTTGTAACATTCACGTTACAACTTTAGACTAGATCATTCAACTCGATTCTGCTTCAGGCTGATGAGGTATCGACGGCTCTGTCGCAAGGTCTATCTAAGCTGGGTTTTTAAGGTATGGAACAAAACTCTTTCATATTAGACTGAAGCATCCTACGTTTTTTCTAGTTTGCAAGCAGTCTGGTGCTGAGGTGTACAGTTAATCGATAACTTCTTATAGGTTTCTTATTTTTTACTTCTAGACTATAGCTCTATAGGAATTGATTCAGACGAGGAACTCCAGCCCTTTGTTGAGCAGCGAGTATTCAATGACTTGTTTGCCCTATGGGACTATAGCATCAGGCTCACTCACCGTGTCGGAGGTTTGAGAGATTAACTATTGGTTTAATCAGTTCAGTATAGTTTGCATCATTGATGGATTAACCTTGCCTTATCTTTTTAGGAGAGTGAATTGTGACCGTATTTCTGATCTCTGTTGTTGTGACCGCTATCAGCCTGTTGATTATTTCTAAACTCCCTACAGGGGTTGAAGTCGATAATCCCTTTATTGCGCTGATTGCAGGCGCGATTATTGGGGCTTTTAATGGCCTATGGGGGCTGTTTCCCACCTGGTTACGGGCCATTCCCACGATCCTCAGCCTGGGATTAATTCCGCTGATTGGCAGCATCATTGTGTTTGGCTTAACTGCACTCTTAGTGGAAGGTTTTCGGCTCCGCTGGGGCATTGGGAGCGCAATTCTCGGTGCGATCGCGCTGGCGATCGTCAACTCTATCCTCTTCTTCATCCTGCGTCAGACTAATTTAGTAGTTATTTAACTGATTTCGACATACAGTTCAGACTGATAAAAGAAATCGGCAAAAGAATCTAATGAAGTAGTTTTCTGAGTCCAGTCAGACTGCAATTGGAATCCTCCTAGCAATAACCCAAGCCATATTTCTACAAACGAGAGGGATAAACTCTGTTGCAGTTCAGACAGGGAAACCTGCTTCCTGGAGTGCTGCTTGAGGTAGTGAGCGATCGCAGTGACCCATTGGGAAACATCTTCCGCATGAGCCACGGCTAAAGCCTCCTCTTTCGCTTCCAGATCGTCTACCATCGCCAGTAGCAACTCTTTTTCCACAGTTCCAATCAGGGATTCCACCCCTTCCTCCGGGGAACGGGGCGTTCGGGAAAAGTTTTCCACCAATCCTTCCAGATTTAAGGACATGGATTGGCGCAGGAAACTGGCCAGCATCTCTGCCGTTAAAATTGGTTCGGTGGCATCTGGCGGATTGTGCGCCGCTTCCCAGGCCGCAATCCAGGCTTCTGCTTTCGCACTCAACACGTCGGCGAACTGAGCGATCGCCTCCCCCGCAAGCTTCAACTGCACATCATCCGGTTGGTCAGCCAGTACCTGCTGCAATGCCTGCCACAATTCATCCAGATTCGCCTGTTCTGGCCTTGCGATCGCCGCCTGCACCGCCGCTTCAAACTGAATATCAACCTGAGTTTTTGGCATTCCTACCTGTCCGGCCCATACTTTTGGCCCCATTCCTGGTCTGGCCCACGTTCATGGTCATTTTAGCCCAGGTGTTCGTCAGGGATAGTAGTAAGATAAATGAGTATATTCCTCTATCCCACTCTCACCTACCGATTATGACTGCCCAAGCCTCACAATCTATTTACGACTTTTCGGCCACCAGCATTGAAGGACAACCGATCTCACTGAGTACCTTTAAAGATAAGGTTTTGCTGATTGTCAATACGGCCAGTCAGTGCGGATTTACCCCCCAATACAAAGGCTTACAGGAACTGTACGACAAGTACGCCGATCGGGGGTTGGTGATTCTGGGATTTCCCTGCAATCAATTCGGTCAGCAAGAACCAGGCACCTCCAACGACATTCAATCTTTCTGTGAAACCCGCTTCGGCGTAAAATTTCCTCTCTTCCAAAAAATTGATGTCAATGGCCCCAACGCCCATCCCCTGTTCAAGTACCTCACTAAAGCCGCTCCCGGCCTCTTAGGCAGCGAAGCGATTAAATGGAACTTCACCAAATTCCTGGTCGATCGCAACGGCAATGTCGTCAAACGCTACGCCTCCCTCACCAAACCCGAAGACATCGAAAAAGACATCCAGGCCCTCCTCTAACCCACTCCGCGACTCCTCTCTCCCCTTCCATGAACCAGGACACCATTGCGGCGCTTCTTCCAAACCAGTGTGATACCCAGAAGCAATAGCAACGTGGTAGTAAACGATTCCACCTACCGAAAGAATCCACAATGGCATATCTGGCGCTACCGAACCCAGCAGGAATGCTTGTCGATGAATGGGCACTCTCGGCAACACCTTGCCGTTGGTATCTTTCTGGTGAGTGGGGAAGCGTTAGGCATCATGATTTCACCTGCTTTGCCGCTTTCTCCTTGCGTTCACTGTAGCGATCGCACAAGTAATCCACCTTATCCCGCAGCAGCAAAGTGAATTTATACAGTTCCTCCATCACATCCACCACGCGATCGCGGTAGGGTGACTCTTTCATGGTGCCGTCTTCATTGAACTCCTGGTAAGCTTTAGCCACCGAAGATTGATTGGGAATGGTGAACATTCGCATCCAGCGCCCCAGGATTCGCAATGTATTCACGGCATTGAAGGATTGAGACCCCCCAGAGACTTGCATCACTGCCAAAGTTCTTCCCTGCGTTGGCCGAACGGCTCCAATGCTGAGGGGAATCCAATCAATCTGGTTTTTCATAATGCCGGAAATCTGACCATGTAGTTCGGGGCTGGACCAGACCTGGCCTTCTGACCATAAACTCAACTCGCGCAACTCCTGCACCTTGGGATGGGTATCCGGAACACTGCCATAAATCGGCAGCTCTCGCGGGTCGAAAAATTTCACCTCGGCTCCAAACTCCTGAATAATTCGAGCCGCTTCTTCTGCTAACAAACGGCTGTAGGAGCGTTCCCGTAAGGAACCATACAAAAACAAAATTCGGGGAGGATGGTCAAAGGTCGTCATAGCGTACTGGTTGGTTGGCTAACTCTTGTAGAAATGAGGTTTGCGCCTCTCGCAATTCAGCGTTTGGATTGGCTGTTTGAATCACTGCCATCGCATCGCCATAAGCTGAACCGGACTGGATGAGATAGGCGGCCAGCATTGTTCCTGTTCGTCGATTGCCACTGGTGCAGTGAACGGCGACAGCATGGCCCAAACGGTTTTGCTCATCCACAAATTGCTGTAATTCCTGGATTTGCTCCTGGCTCGGTGCGGTTCCCCCTTTGGTGGGTAGCCAGCGGTAGGGAATCCTCGCTTGCTCATAAGAGTCCAGGTTGGAGGGATCATCCATTACCGAGACGATCGCACCTACTCCGGCGGCTTGTAGTTGAGCCAGTTCCTCAGTGGTGGGTTTACGAACTCCGGCCAGCTTACCCGGAATGATCCACCAGAGGTTTTCCTGAATCGGTTGTTGAGGGTGTTCTGTCATGGCCAGTTTCATCCCACCCTGGCCGATTGCAGCGTCTCAATCAGATGGGTCACTCGCTCTCTGATCTCATCCCGGACTCTGGGAAAGATCTCTGGTTGCTCGGCTGGGTCATCTAACTGCCAGTCTTCAAAGACTTCCCGGGTAAGCCACTCCGGAGGTAAACTCACGCCACACCCGCACAAGGAAATCACCACATCAAAATCTTCAGGCTTAAAGTTGCTCAACGCCTTTGAGGTTTGGTCGCTGATGTCTATACCCATATCCTGCATCGTGGCGATCGCTTCGGGTCGTACCTGACTGGCTTCCAGCCCAGAACTGGTGACTTCAATGGTTCCAGTCCCTAAATGTCTGGCAAACCCTTCAGCCATCTGAGAGCGAGCCGAATTTTTCTTACAAACAAACATCACACGTTTCATCGCGATTTCTTGTTCACTGCACTAAAAGGATTTGATACAACGGGGATCTCGTAAGGTTGCTTTTTCCGGTTCTCTGGGGAACCACGAAGCAGTCTTGCGGCAAATTCCTACTAGCATTAGCATGACTGGCACTTCAATCAATACGCCAACGACTGTTGCCAGAGCAGCCCCTGAGTTTAGGCCAAAAAGCATGATGGCTGTGGCGATCGCAACTTCAAAGTGGTTACTGGCTCCGATCAATGCTGCAGGAGCCGCATCCTCATAAGTCAGTTTCAGTCGTTGAGCAGCTACATAGGAAATTAGGAAAATAAAATTGGTCTGGATAAACAGAGGTACTGCAATCAGAGCAATATGAAATGGATTATTAACAATCAATTCACCCTTAAAAGCAAACAGCAGCACTAACGTAATTAAGAGAGCGCTGATCGCAATGGGACTGAGATATTTCAGGAATTTGCGCTCAAACCAATCTCGACCTTTGTGCTGTAAGATCCAATGACGGGAATACATACCAGCCAATAGCGGTAAACCCACGTAAATAATCACCGAAAGAACAATGGTCTGCCACGGCACAATCAGGTCATTCGCTGCCAGGAGCCATCGCCCCAGGGGAGCATAGAGAAACAGCATGGCCAGCGAATTAACGGCAACCATGACCAGAGTATGGCCCTGATTGCCGTAGCAGAGATAGCCCCACATTAATACCATGGCTGTGCAGGGAGCAATTCCTAACAGGATAGCGCCAGCGATATAGGAGTTTGCTAAAGGCACCTCTATGCCTCGAATTAGCTCTGTACCAGTAATCAGAGGACGAAAGAGCCAACCCAGAAAAAATTGCGCAAAGACGACCATCGTGAAGGGCTTGATGAGCCAATTCACTACCAGCGTCAGAACAACAGGTTTACGAGTGCGGATCGCCTGTTTCGCCTGGGAAAAATCAATCTTCACCATGATGGGATACATCATGAAAAACAGGCAGATGGCAATGGGAATCGAGACCTGGTAAACACTCAGAGCGTCCAGTGCTATTGCCACTCCGGGGAATAAACGCCCCATCAGGATGCCAGCAATAATGCACAGAAACACCCAAACCGTCAGATATCGCTCAAAGAAACTCAAATTGCTACCAGCCTGCACCGCCGCAGAACGGCCCTTTGCACCATTAATACCCATTGATTTTGCTCCAATACCAGGCTTTAATTCGCTAACTGATTCGGATTTGACT
>JBBIQC010000002.1:30754-37016 GCA_037442585.1 Oscillatoriales cyanobacterium bin_317 | reverse complement strand
TCTGCTGGCCTCGGTTGCGGTGGGGGCAGCGGCAGGTACGGTGGTCGGTCGGTTTGCCCAGCACAGAGTCTCCAGCGGGTTGGAGAGCAAGATTGGGGAAAAGCTCAAACCGGGGACGGCAGTGATTCTCACGATCGTGGAAGAGGGCGATCGGCTGGCGGCTGAACAAGCCCTGGCCGACTCACCCGCCAAATCTGTTGCCGTCATTGATAAACAGGGACTCCAGGGGCTGAAAGCGGCTCTTGCTGAAGCTGCGGGTAAGTTTAATCCCGATCGCACCGTGTTGCCGATCCCCGATCGCACATTTGGCGGCACGGCTGGTCGTACCCTCGATACCTCCGTTGCTGACTGGACAATGGTCGCGGCTCCTCAGCCACCCGCAGGTGCGCCCAATATTTTGGTCGTCCTGATCGACGATGCGGGTTTCGGTGGTCTGGATACCTTCGGTGGGCCTATCAATACCCCGACCTTTACCCGTGTGCAGAAAATGGGACTGACCTACAATCGCTTTCACGTCACAGCGATTTGCTCACCCACACGGGCCGCACTGCTGACGGGGCGTAATCAGCATCGGGTAGGCTTTGGCTCGATCGCCGAATATCCCGGCCCATTTCCAGGCTACACTGCCGCGAAACCCAGAAGCTGCACCGCATTTCCCCGCATCCTGCAAGAGAATGGCTACGTCACTGGCTGTTTTGGCAAGTGGCACCTCACTCCAGATAACGTGCAGGGGGCAGCGGGGCCTTTCGACAAATGGCCTCTAGGCTGGGGCTTTGAGCACTACTGGGGATTCCTCAGCGGAGCAGCAGGGCAGTACGACCCGATTATCACTCAGGACAACGCAACGCTGGGTGTACCGGCAGGGAAGGATGGCAAACTGTACTACTTCCCAGATGACCTCACGGATAAGGCCGTGGAATGGTTGCATGCCGTTCGTGCCCAGGATGCCCATAAGCCCTGGATGATGTATTACTCTACGGGTTGCAGTCATGCGCCCCACCATGTCTTCAAAGAATGGGCGGATAAGTACAAAGGTAAGTTCGACCAGGGGTGGGACAAACTGCGTGAGGAAACCCTGGCGCGGCAGAAAGAGTTGGGAATCATTCCGCCGGATACGGAACTGACTCCACGCCCTGACCTTTTCCCGGCCTGGGATTCGCTCACCGATGCCCAGAAGCAGCTTTATGCGCGACAGATGGAGGTGTTCGCCGGGTTCTCGGAAAATGCGGATTGGAATGTCGGTCGTCTGCTGGACGAGATTGAAGCAATGGGCGACCTCGACAATACCCTCATCTTTTACATCTGGGGTGACAACGGGGCCAGCATGGAAGGCACCATCACGGGTTCATTTAACGAGATGACCTTCCTGAATGGCATCGTACTCGAACCGGAACAGCAGTTGCAGTTGATTGAACAATACGGCGGCATCGAAGCCCTGGGTGGAGAACACACCGCACCCCACTTTGCAGCGGCCTGGGCACACGCCTGCAATACCCCGTTCCAGTGGGGCAAACAGATCGCCAGCCACCTGGGCGGCACGCGCAATCCGATGGTGGTGGCCTGGCCCGCACGGATCAAAGCGAATGGCAACGTGCGATCGCAATTTACCCACTGCATTGATGTCGGTCCCACCATTCTGGAAGCTGCAGGGATTCCCGAACCCAAGCTAGTGGACGGCATTGAACAGGAGCCAATGGACGGCACCAGTTTCCTGTACACCTTCGACGATGCTAATGCTACTGAGCGTCACACTGTTCAGTACTTTGAGGCGATGGGCGGTCGGGCGATCTACAAGGATGGCTGGTGGGCGGCTTCCAAACCCGATCGCATCCCCTGGGACTTTTCACCAGAGACACTTAAGCGCTTTGGCCCAGGTTCGGGGTGGGATGCTGATAGGGATGCTCCCTGGGAATTGTACTACCTGCCGGATGACTTCTCCCAGGCGAAGAACGTCGCCGCCCAGCATCCGGACAAGGTGAAAGAACTCCAGGATCTTTGGTGGCAGGAGGCTGAGCGCAACCGAGTGCTGCCTCTGTGGGGTGGTGCATCTGTCATGTTCGGGATTCTACCGCCGTTACCGACAAACACCCGCTTTGCGTTTGCTGGCGATGTGCAAAACATCCAACGAGGAATGGCTCCGCGCGTCTACGGTCGATCCTATGCGATCGAAGCGGAACTGACCATTCCGGAGAGCGGTGCCGAAGGGGTGATCGTCGCCTGTGCTGATTTCATTGGTGGCTACGGTCTGTGGGTTGATAGTAATCGGAGGCTAAACCATACCTATTCGCTGCTGGGCGTGGAGACCTATAAGCAAACGGCGACAGAACCGTTGCCGACAGGTGAGGTTCAGGTACGGATGCTGTTTGAGGCAGATGCACCGAAGCCAGGGACGGGAGGAAATGTCACCCTCTACGTCAATGACAAGCCAATTGGCGAAGGCAAGATCCCCAAAACGGTGCCGATCGCTTTCACCTCCTACTCCGGCTTTGACATCGGGCGAGACAATGGTCTGGTCGTTGACCGGGACTATGAAGACAAGGCTCCCTATGCCTTTACGGGCACTGTGAAAAAAGTCGTCTTTGACCTCAAGCCGATGACGCACGCCGATGAGCAGGCTCTTCACGAGCACACGGCTCAGATCGCTGTCGGGCAAGGAGCAGCAGGCTAAGGCTGAAGCGCGATCGCACCCATCCCATCAAACTGCACCCTGAAGAGCAGCAAATGCATTAGCAAAAATTACTGGGTGCAGTTTGATGTGGAAAGGGAATCCAGCGATCGCAAACCTTAACTCGTAAACATTCATTTGGACTGAATTAAAACAATGAACACTCAAACACTAAGCCAAACAGAAGCCTACGAGATCGGCATTGAAGCCTATCATTACTTTTACCCACTGATCACGATGGATATTTCCCGGCGGGTGATGACCAATTATGCTCCTGGAACCAAACCGGGTATGGGGCCGATGAATGCCTTTTATCACCTGCGATCGTTTCCTCCCGCCGATTTTCGTGAAGTGGTGCGACCGAACTTTGACACCCTTTATTCCGCAGCATGGCTCGATCTGACCCAGGAACCTATGATTGTGTCCGCACCAGATACCCACGATCGTTACTACCTGCTGCCCATGCTAGATATGTGGTCGGATGTGTTCGCCGTTCCCGGTAAACGCACCAGCGGCACGAGTGCAGCCCATTTTGGGGTGATCCCAAAAGGATGGAAGGGGATTCTTCCCACAGGGGTGCAGCCCATTGAATCGCCCACGCCCTATGTCTGGATTATCGGTCGGACTCAAACCAACGGCCCGAAAGACTACGCAGCCGTGAATCAGGTGCAAGACGGATATCGGATTACGCCGTTGTCGAAGTGGGGACAAACCTGGGAACCGACCGTAGCGCTCGATCCCTCAGTAGATATGAAAACCCCCCCCCTCACCCAGGTCAACACCATGACAGCAGATCAGTACTTCAGTTACGGAGCCGAATTGCTGAAACTCCACCCACCCCACGTCACCGATTGGTCTACGATCGCCCGCCTGAATCGCCTTGGGATCGTTCCGGGTCAGAGTTTCGGCTTTGATCAAGCTTCATCCGCAATCAAAGCCGGACTGGAGCAGGCCGTCGTCGATGGTCTCAAGTTGATGCAAGAAAAGTTGCCGACTCTAGCACGGGTAGTCAACGGCTGGCAGATGAACACCGACACAATGGGGGTTTACGGCAACTACTACCTGAAGCGGGCGATCGTTGCAATGGTGGGTCTGGGTGCCAACCAACCCCAGGATGCGATCTATCCCTTATGCCTAACCGATGCTGATGGCAAACCGCTGGACGGATCAAACCACTACGTGTTGCATTTCACGAAAGACGAACTGCCGCCTGTGGAAGCCTTTTGGTCGATCACCATGTACGACGCTGAAGGATTCCAGGTGATTAACAAACTAAACCGCTTTGCGATCGGCGATCGGGATGACCTGAAATACAATGCAGACGGTTCCCTCGACATCTACATTCAGCCCGATTCACCCGGTGACGATCAAGAATCGAACTGGCTACCATCTCCGGCTCAAGGCGTGCTTGGCGTAACCATGCGCCTGTACGCACCGAAAGCTCCGGCTCTGGATGGTCGATGGGTTCCTCCAGCCGTTAAACGGGTATAGATTGCTCAATGT
Source organism: Oscillatoriales cyanobacterium bin_317 (assembly GCA_037442585.1). GTDB lineage: Bacteria > Cyanobacteriota > Cyanobacteriia > Leptolyngbyales > Leptolyngbyaceae > Leptodesmis. The sequence goes on along the minus strand of JBBIQC010000002.1, from coordinate 32,848 downwards.
TGTAGAAACTCTCATTTGGAGGAAGGTATGAGGCAAGAGAGCTTGACCCGGGCACGTTTGAGAGCACCGAAAGCGGCCGCGATCGCGGGAATTGTGTTTTCAGTATTGCTGATCATTAGTTTCGTGCTCATCTTAAAGTCTGTTCCTGCCGATCCGCGTGAGGGTGGAGCATGGCTTTCCACGAATGGAAATACGATTCTCCTGGCGCTTAACTTCGTGCCCTTCGCAGGTATTGCCTTCCTCTGGTTCATTGGTGTGGTGCGCGATCGTCTGGGTAGCCAAGAAGACCAATTCTTTGCCACTGTATTTCTCGGTAGTGGGCTGCTATTTCTCGCGCTGCTGTTTGTCCTGGCGGGGGTAGAGGGGAGCATCATTTTGCTGTACCTTACCCAGCCGGATCGGATAGTAGCGTCCAGCTATTATGACTTTGGCCGTGCTGTCTCCTACCACCTTATGAATACCTATGCACTCAAGATGGCAGGTGTATTCATGATTTCGACTTCTACCGTCTTCATCCGCACTCGGGTGATTCCCAAATGGATGGCGATTTTGGGTTACGTATTAGCGGCGATTATGTTGCTGAGAGTGGATCATATTGATCAACTAAGTTGGATTTCCCTGACCTTTCCGCTGTGGATTCTCCTGATCAGCATTTACATTCTGATTGATAACTACCGCAAAACTTGGAGCAGTGCATCAGCAAAGCTCCAATAATGATAGATACAGAAGTAGTGATATGCAAAACTTAACAGAGTTGGCACGGAATCACAAGATATCTCGTGCAAAGCATTTGATGATGAGCTATTAAGGAGCAACCTTTTTGAACTGAGATTGCGGTAATAGCATTTCTGCTGCTTACCAGAAGCACTTCTAACAGATCAGGTTGTATTTCCCTTAGTTTGCTCATGCATTGTCTGTTCCTTCGTTGATGAGTGCTTGAGATGAAGAAACTTTTAGTGTCCAGAAGAAGGATCGTAATACTTGGAACATTTTTGCTCCAGGTTTGTTTGCTGCCATTTAGTGAACTCTGCATGGCTGACATTGCCAATGCTCAGACTACCCCGCCCAAGTCGAGCACATCACCACCCAGTAATCAATCGCCTCAAGCAGCTACTCCTGCTACCCTTGAACCGAAAGCGTTGGCGATCTTGAAAGCGGCGAGCGATCGCTTAGCCGCTGCTCAGACGATCACCTTTACGGCCGTCAGTACTTACGAAAGTCCCAGTCGCATTGGCCCTCCTCTGGTTTACACCACCACCTCAGATGTCACGTTACAGCGTCCAGATAAACTCAAAGTGATCTCTCCCGGTGACGGCCCTGCCTCAGAGTTCTATTACGATGGCAAAACAATCACAGCTTTTGCGCCCAATGAAAATCTGGTTGCGATCAAGAAAGCGCCACCCACGATTGATGCGGCCCTGCAAGTTGCCTATGAGGATGGTGCCGTCTATTTCCCTTTTACAGATATGCTGGTGGCCGATCCCTACAAGGATATTATCGATGGTTTGAAGACAGCCTTTTACATTGGGCAGTCCAAAGTCATTGGAGGCACCACCACAGACATGATTGCGATCGCCAATGACAAAGTGTTTGCCCAGATCTGGATTGGGACAACCGATAAGCTACCCCGGATGATCCGTGCGGTCTACAAAGACGATCCATCTCGCTTACGGCACCAGGTGACTTTCTCCAACTGGAAACTGAATGTCCCCGTTGCTGCCAATACCTTTACATCTCGGCATCCCACAACCGCTAAACAGATTGAGTTCAAGGCTCCGGATCCACCTGCTGCATCAACATCCCAATCTCCGGCAACTCAGTCTCCGGGAAATTTTGAGCCTCCCAGACTCAATCCTTAAAGGATAGTTTCATTCCATTGAGGTACAGACATCATGAAAAAAGTTGCGATCGGTCTTGCCAGTCTGCTGATTACAGCAGTTTATTCCAGTCCTGCTCTAGCCTTTTTCCACGGTGGGGGCGGAGGGGGTTGGCACGCCAGTGGCTATCGTGGCACAGCTTCCGGTGGCGGTGGCTCCTGGAGTGCCAGCGGTTATCGTGGCGGATCTGCCTCCGGTGGCGGTGGATCCTGGAGTG
>JBBIQC010000002.1:29105-30639 GCA_037442585.1 Oscillatoriales cyanobacterium bin_317 | reverse complement strand
GGGGGACAGCCTCCGGTGGCGATGGCTCCTGGCATGCTACAACCCCCTACGGAACAACTGCATACGGTGGGTATGACCACTACTACGGGGGCACCTACTACGGTGGCTATCATCCCCCTGCCGTAGTCAACTCCTATTCCACGGGCTGCTACAACTGCGCGGGTTGGTATGGTGCCGGAGCAGCTCTGGCAGGTGCGGCAGTGGGTGCAGCTACCACAGCAGCGGTGACGAGCGCCAATACTACGAATGCCTACAACGCAGGGTATACAGCAGGTGCGGCTACAGCCTATGCGATGGGTGCTATTTATCCAAGTGTGCCTGCAGGAGCTGTCGTTAAGACCGTGAATGGAGCAACCTATTACGTCTACAACGGTACCTGGTTCAGTCCTGCCTATGGTGCCAATGGGGTGTATTACCGAGTGGTCACTGCACCCTGAGATGGGTAATTGGCGTTCTGAGTGATGGCACTATAACGCTAACGCATAATGGTCAAACCTACAGAGGCGTGTGCCGCTAAATTGCTGTTACTAAAGGATGAGAACGATGAAAAAACTAATTGCCGCTTTGCTGGCCGTTCCTGCTCTAATTTTGGCAGGCTGTGGACAACCCAGTGTGGAAAAAGCAGAAGCAAATTACTGCAAAGATCTGGCAGCCCTCAAGCAATCTCTGGCGGCGTTAGCTGCTGTTACACCCAGTTCAAAAGTTGGCGATGTGAGGAAGGCAAGAGAAGATGTGGAAAAGTCAATCTCTGATCTAAAGAAATCAGCGGCACAAGTCAAAACAGCCAGAACAGATGCGCTGGAAGCGGCCAATGCTGACCTCGATAAAACCATCAAAAGCATTCCCAATCGCGATACGCTCGCTGAAGCCGCTGCCACGATTAAACCAAAAGTAGCGGCTGTGGAAACGGCCAGGGCACAACTGCAAACCCAGGTGAATTGCCCATAGAAGTAGGCAGCGAAGCTATATTCAACTTTACAACTACTCAGGGTGAGAGGCAGGTAACTATGCGATCGCATTTATTCAACATACTTGTGTTCAATCTTGGATTCGGGCTAATGCTTAACGGGTTAGGATCTGCACCTGCGATAGCGCATCCTGTTCCCTCACAATTACACGCCCAAGCATCTCCCGCTAGTTCTCTGCAGCCCTCACTCACCCTGTCCCAATTACAAAATGCGACCTACCAGATTCCCTTGCTGGGGAAAGTGACACTCAACAATGGCATCTACCAGTCCCAAACTCAACCCGCTGTTGAAGTCAGGATGAGTAGGAAATTTGTGATTGGGGATGTCAATCGAGATGGTGCCTTAGATGCTGTGGCTGTTTTGCGGGTGACGGAAGCAGGACGTAAACCCACCTATTATCTGGCTGCAATGACCAATCAAAATGGTCAACCCAGCAATATGGATACCATTTCGATTGGACAGGGATTTGGCGTTAAATCTCTATCCATGAATGGGCCTCAAATCACTGTTGCCCTTGTGAAGTATGGGCCACGAGATGCCCCCTGCTGTCCATCTGATGTCGTAAG
>JBBIQC010000002.1:0-29095 GCA_037442585.1 Oscillatoriales cyanobacterium bin_317 | reverse complement strand
ATTTGTTTAATGCGGGAGCGGGTGAGTTCGTCGCTACTTCCTTTGATGCCCGTATTCCTAAGTCAGAACGTGTCCCAGCCAGAGTGGTTGCCGATCCTCTAAACCCTGAGATTAACAATAATATTCCTGGTGCTCCAGCCGCTACTGCGATCGAATTTTGATCCACTATGCGTTCTTCCAATCCAGCGAATCAACGCTGCAATGGTTAATTTCATGACTCAGTTGCTCCTGTTCGTGTTGAATGGCTGGGTACTGTTACGATTTTCTCAAAACTCCACTGATAATGTTATTCGGTGACTCCGTAAAGGGATACCAATCGGGAAATCACGACAGTTAAATAGAATGCCCCGGTCATGGCTTCAAAATTCGATAGCACCATGACCCATTGGTTAATTGGAATAATATCGCCATAACCAACCGTCGTTAAGGTCATGAAGCTGAAGTACATCACCAAATTCCAGGGTTTAAAGTCATAGTCTCGAATAGTTGAAATATGCAGAGCTTTGGGATCAACTTGCCAAATGACTAAATACACAAACGACCAGATGATCCCAATAAAGAGATACCCCACGATCGCAGTGGCGATCGTTTGATCCGTCACCCGCTGCCGAGTGGCTAACGTTTTTGCAAATAGCAGCCAGCCATAGGAAAAAATGGTGAGCCGAATAAAAGCGGCTCCAATAAAGAATGTATTTCTCAAATCTTGGGGGAATTGTCCCCACAAATACAGTCCATCCCAAATGAGAGAAATCAGGATCAATACCAAAACTCCCATCAAAATTTTGAACGAAAACCTGATGCGGTGAACTCGTGCGCCCCTGGCTGCAATCAACACCATGATGATCGAAAACAGCACAATGACGAATCCCTGAACGACGAGCCTGGAATCGACGATCGAAAGCGTCACGCTAATGATGGATAGCACCAATAAAAGATAGGGATTTAGACATCGATTCAGGATTTGATTCAGCATACAAATGCAAAGAAAAGAAAAGAAAAGAAAAGAGAGTAAAAATGTAACCTAAAAACGTATCCAATACTGATCTGAAAATTGATGTGTTATATTGGCGCTAACTACTCTACTGGAATCATAGTGTTCTCATGATAGGTGGTAGATGATATAGAAAACTATCAAGTTTTTCTTGTGCTTACGCGCCAGATCTAAGTTTAGCGATCGCTAGTACCATTTCCATAATTTAGTTTTTGCAAGTGTCATCAATAATATTGCCATTTTTATCATTAGCTTAATTTACAGTGCGGAACACTCAAGGGCATTCGCAGCAAGCTGGATTATCTAGAAGGATTGGGAATTACAGGTTTGTGGCTGAATCCGGCGTTCAAGCAACGGGCAGATCTGCAATGCCCTACCGCTACGATCCACCTTACAGTTTCGCAGGGTGGCGGTCTGGTACAGGCCAATGCATTCCCGAAATCCAAACTTTGGAAGATGGTTGTTGGCCGAAAGAACTGCAATCTCTGGATGCCTATAACTGCCGGGGTGCGATCGTCAACTGGAACAATCCCGATCCGATGGATCCCAATGCAGAGTTCCGACGGGGTGACTTCTTTGATTTGAAGAAGTTGAATGGATATCACAGAGCCACAATGGATGCAATCATCCGCTGCTATTAGTACTGGGTTGCCGAACTACGGACTGACATTTCTTTAATTCGGAGCCTCCAACTTATCTGCGGATTGCGGCGATCGCCCGGTTGCGAAAAGGTGAAGATTCAGTTGGGCGCACCTTCGAATTCATTCCCGTCGAACAGTCCCCCGATGGCCGTGCCTATGTCCATCTATCGCTGCCACCGGCGGGAATGATCATCCTGGGTTAACCAGGTGATCACGTCTCCTGTGCTCTGTCACTATCCAGCCTGCAAATGTAAGTTGCGAAACTCGCGGGGAGAAACGCCTGTCCAGCGCTTGAATGCTTTCGAGAAGTTAGCGGGTTCGGTATAGCCCAACTCAAAAGCAATATCAATCAACTTGATCGAACGGTCTTGCAATAACTCGGTAGCACGCTCGAACCTGACCTGATCAACGAGGTCAGAATAGCTTAGATTGTTGTCTTCCAGACGACGTTGGAAAGTACGAATGCTCATCCCTGCTGACTCTGCAGCAATGGCGAGATTGGGATACCCCTCTGGCAAAAGGCTGCGAATCAGTTGCGAGAGGGAATCTGTAAAATCAGCAGCGGGAGCGGTTTGATGGTATGTCTCTGCAGGAAGTGTGGGAGAAGCATGAATGGGATGAATTAACGGTTTACTCAGCATTGCCTTCGAAAAACGAAACGCATCCGTCGGTTGGTGAAAATAAATGGGTGTATTCCCCAGGAAATCGACTTCAAGAAAACCCCTCAGTTTATGCCGACCGGACAAATGCAGCACATCGGGTTGCCAGTTTGGCCCAGCCGCCAGACGAATGGCGCTTAAATATAACGGCATACCATAGTATTGCCCCTGGCCTGTGCAGATATGAGATGGCAGTTTATATTGACGATGAAACCAGATATGGTCATCTTCCTCTGTCAGCCAGATGTCCTCGCCACTATTAAATGCCTTGTGGAGTTTCAACATTTTCTGCAGCAAATCGTGCAGGGTCAGAGATTGGCAAGTCAGGGCACCAAACGATCCGATATCTGCAAACTGTGTATGTTGGGCAACGATCAGCCCGAAGTTTTCCAGTCCTTCGGATCGGGCCGCCACTTCTCCTAACGCAAGACATTGGGATAATGGAATCAGATCTTCTGGATTTCTCAGGACACCAATGGGCAGGTTAACCCGCTGCATCAGCCGTTCAGTAGGCGCTCCAATCTGATCCAGAAACTGTACAGCCGGCAGTATGACACTCGCTCGAACCAATGGAATGGCTTTCATAAGAGGTGAATTAGAGCATTAATGATGGTTTTAGTGGATCTTTGTTGGACAAATAGGAGCGCGATCGCCGGGTAGACGGTACAGATAAATGCAGTTTTTATCTGTGGGCTTAGAATACAAGGCTGACATAGAATGACAAGGAAAGTTGCAATAAATCGTAACAAAGGTAAATTGTTTTCGGTTTTGGTCGGACAAACTGGCTAGAAGATGTTTGAAAAGTTCTGGGGTGAGCAGCAAACTGGCATGAATTGATAAGAAATTGGGGAATGGCTGTTCAATAATCGGTCTATTCGATCATCAATGTGCATGACGGTGGACTCCCTGCACCTTTAAGTAACCGTTGTGCTGATTACGTTAGAGAGAATAGAGAGATGAGTAGATTGCACGGTAAATTTTACAAGGGAATCGTGTGTGGATCCCTCGTCCTGGCGCTGCTGATGGGGTGTAGTCACAACAAAAACGATGTTATCTCTCAGACTGAGAAGCAAGCTATCAAACAAGATTTGCCGAGCATTGCTGAGGTAAAAGCGATCGCAGAAGAAGGCTTCATTTATGGCTTTCCCATTGTGATGAACTATGGGGTGATGTACGAGTATGTGATCGACAAAAACTCAGGTCAGTGGAAGGCTCCATTTAACCAGATTTTCAATGAGCAACGGGTGTTCACCTATAAGGACACCGCGATCGTGACACCTAATAGCGATACCCCCTACTCACTGTTGTGGACAGACCTCCGTGCCGAGCCTATGGTTGTCTCTGTGCCTGCGGTGAGCGATCGGTACTACTCAGTCCAACTCATTGATGGCAACACTTATAACTACGGTTACATCGGCAGTCGTGCCACCGGAACCGAGCCAGGTAGCTACCTGATCGCTGGACCCAATTGGAAAGGCGAAACCCCTGCAGGGATCAAAAAGGTGTTCCGGTCTTCTACTGACTTCTCCCTCCTGATCTTCCGCACCCAACTGCTAAACCCCAATGATATGCCCAATGTCATTAAGATCCAGGAGGGTTACAAAGCTGAACCGCTCTCCGCCTTTCTGAAGCAACCTGCTCCTCCAGCGGCATCCGCTGTCAATTGGCCCAAAATCGACAAAGACCTTGTCAAGACCGAGTTTTTTGAATATCTCGATCTCGCTTTACAATTTGCGCCACCCAATTCCAATGAACAAGCGATTCGTGCCAAACTAGCTCGAATTGGGGTAGGCCCCGGCAAGACGTTTAACTTTAAGGATCTATCTCCCGAACACAAAGCAGAAATCCTTCTCGGCATGAAGGATGGTGAAAAAAAGATTGAGCAGGCCGCCAATGATATCGGTAAGTCGATTAACGGCTGGAAAGTCGGAGCCGCATTCGGCGATCAGGCTTTTTATAACGGTAACTGGTTGCTCCGGGCGGCGGCGGCTAAGGCTGGAATCTATGGCAACGATGCTGTAGAAGCCATGTATCCAATGGCTAAGGTGTTGCCCGATGGTACGCCCCTGGATGGCTCGAAACATCAGTACACGCTGACCTTTGCCAAAGACCAATTTCCCCCTGTCAATGCCTTCTGGTCAATCACGATGTACGACGGCAAGACCCAGTTGTTGATCCAAAACCCGATCGATCGTTATTTGATCAATTCGCCGATGTTGCCGGGCTTGAAGAAAAACCCGGACGGTTCACTCACCCTCTACATCCAAAAGGATTCCCCTGGCAAGGATAAGGAATCAAACTGGTTACCTGCACCGAATGGCCCAATTTACATGGTAATGCGGCTCTACTGGCCCAGACCAGAAACTCCTTCCATCCTGCCACCGGGCGAGGGCACCTGGAAACCACCAGCCCTTGTGCAGGTTCAGTGATAGCGATATAGAAGGAACTGCGGAGTTATTCAGAGAAAATGTTGATGAGTGTGGCAGCACGGTATGACAAGGACAGTTTGCAGTATATGCAAGCTGGAGGAACTCCCCGCAAGCGCACCACTCGCCGCTCCACGACTGTACCCGCTACAACTACGCCTCTGGCTGAAACGGCGATCGTGGAAAAAGCAAAAACCAACGGCAAGGGGCCAAAGGTAATGGTAAATTCTTAAAAGGCAGCGGTGCTGCTAAGGGGGCTCAGTTTACGTAAGCACCGCTGCATCTTACTCAAGATAGTCTGCTGGTAGCTTCAGATTCATCGCTTTCAAATTCGCTTTTACGATGCCCTGCTGCTGTTGAGTCATCACATAGCGAATTTGACCCGTTGTATTGATCAAAATGCTATTGATTCTAGCCTTTTGATCTTTGGATAAAGGCGGCTTAAGGGATTGGAGGGCTTCCGAAATAGATTTGCCGCTTGCCTGCGAGTTCGTAAAATTGTTAAACTGCGGCGTCGTTAAAGCAACCTTTAACCGATCATTTCTCAACTCCCGGATCTTATTTATTTTGGCTTGTTGTTCAGGGGTCAAGTTAGTCCCTTTGAACAATCGCTCCTGAAATTGACTTAAGGTCATCTGGGCAGCAGCAGCGGGATGAATTCCAGTATTGATGGACGCGGGTAGAACCGCTACGCCGCTGAGAAGACCTAGAACCGTTAACGCACTCGCTAACCGAACTGCAATGGTATTAAGAGACATATCTTTGCATCCTCCTTCAAAAAATGACTTTATGAAACTTCATGAGAAAGAGTTCGATGAATAGCTTTGTCACAAAGCTTGATATTGTTAAGCTTGGCGTAAGGCTAGACGCTATCAATTATGATCACTACCGTCGTAGCCTTCGTTGTAGCTATAGCAGGTGAAATCTATACATATCATTGATTAATCATCATACTCTTGTTACTTCGTGCCAAATAGAATTTACATTGAGGAATCCGGAGCTTCCCGATGGGCAGTATCAGGCAGGAGCCAGGTAACGAGGGGAAATTTTCCAATTTATCGCTTCAAGGTTTCTGAAGGTAATTCGCCAAACATCTGTTTGTAATCCTGGGCAAAGTATCCCAGATGCCAGAAGCCAAGCTCGGAGGCAATTTCCGCAACGGTTTGGGTGGCTGGGTTGCCTGCTTTCAACCTCCGATGAACGCCTTGCAAGCGCAGAATTTTCAAATAAGCCATTGGACTTATCCCAAACATTTCCTGAAATCCATAGCAGAGCGCACGGCTACTCGTACCCAGCACCTGACATAGACTGGTGAGTGTCAGCGCCTGATCCAGGTGAGTCTTCATGTAGTCATCGGCTTGTTTAACCAATCGCGATCGCCGAAACGCCTTGATTGGGGTTTTCAACCGTTCCTGTTGCACCGGTAAGGCGGTAATCAACAATGGTAAAAAGTCCTGCAAGATCAGGTGTTGAAAGTCTGGTTTGTGGAGCAATGGCGATCGCTGACTCAACAAGCCGTAAAGTTGATTCAGATAGGCCCGTAAGGGAGGCAATGTCTCAGGACTATAGACATAGTTCGACAGCAAAAACTGCACGTTCAAATCAGGCCGATCCAGGGCCTGAGCACAAGCTTCAAACACATCCTGCCGGACATGAACTGCACAGTGGGTAGAGTTTCCCGGAAACACCATGTCTGCTTGTCGATCGGGATTGAATCCCCACACATAGTCTTCGGTAAGGGGCAGATGATTAGAAATCACAGCTTGTCCCTGTCCATGCATAAGACAGGTAAAGGTTAAAAAACCTGGGTACTTATCTCCAACCGCATGCAATCGACAATTGACATGATTGAAGTTGAATTGAATTGCTCCAAAATACAGAGCCATTGAACGGGAAAAAAACGGCTGGCACTGCAACTGAGTCAGCATCACAGCCTCAGGGATAAATGCCGCCAATTCATCGATATCACTAAAGTCGCGGTGCATTACCTTAGTCATACCGGGTGCACTCATCTCCAGCTTTGTTCACTAACCCGACCGGGGGCCTGTTTAAAAACACTATTTTGAAAACACTATAGGAAGGAACTTATTTTACCCCTATTAAGTTTTGCAAAAACAGCTTGATTGCAAATATCTGTAAACTTGCGATTTTCAGATAACGGCATTCCCAGATTGCTCCTATCCTCTCTATGGGTGTGTTCTGCTAGATCGGCGTGGTGTGATGGTATCCCGTCTCTACAGGCTATCAAAATCGGAACTGGTGTAGGAGGATAACGAGGTGCAAAGTCGCCTTTGGAAGTTGCTGCTGTTTTTCTCGATCGCAGTTGGCTGGGATACGATCGAGCTTTCTCCATCTCAGGCTTCTGAGGTCAAACCGGAGAATGCAAAAGTTGTTACGTCTGAAACTCTAGCCCCATCCCTCAGTCCAGAAGATACGTTTACCGATTTCCAGACCTTAACTTCAGCGTCCAGCAGCATGGAGCAAGTCACGTCAGTTTCTCAGTTAACGGATGTGAAACCCAGTGATTGGGCGTTTCAAGCGTTACAGTCATTAGTCGAGCGCTACGGTTGCATTGTGGGCTATCCCGATAAGACGTATCGGGGCAATCGAGCACTCACTCGTTGGGAATTTGCAGCGGGGTTAAACGCCTGTCTGGACAAGATTCAGGAACTGATTGCCGCTGCGACGGCGGATTTTGTCAGGAAAGAAGACTTAGAAACGGTCAAACGGCTGCAAGAACTGTTTGCTGCTGAACTGGCAACTCTGCGGGGTCGGGTAGATGCGCTGGAAGTACGAACCGCAACGCTGGAAAAACAACAGTTTTCTACGACCACGAAGCTAAGTGGTAACGCGATATTCTCAGTGGCCGACATCTTCGGAGCGGATGGCGGCAATAAAAATCAGACCGTCTTCCAATACCGCGCCAACCTCAATCTCGACACCAGTTTTACCGGACGAGACCTGCTCTTTCTCTCCTTATTTGCTGGGAACGTGCCGCTGTTTCCCCTGGGCGGCTTCCGATTACCCAGCACGACGGCTGGAGGACTCCCGGTGAATTCTGCCGAAGGTACGCTGGGTGTTGCCTTTGGAGGAACCACCAACAATCAACTGCAATTGCTGGGAGCAGGATACGTCTTCCCCATCAGTCCCCAGGCTCAGGTGTTTGTAGTAGGTGCCAATATGGCTCTGTCTGCTCTGGTTCCCACCGTCAATCCCCTCCTGGATGACAGAGGAATGGGGAATGGGACAATTTCACTGTTTGGTCAGCGTAACGCCATTTATGCGTTAGGGGCCGCAGGTGCTGGGGCAGGCATCAATCTTCATCTCGGCAAGCAGTTCCTGATATCCGGTGCCTATATTGCGGATGGCTTTGGTGCCAATAATCCCAATCCTGGCAGTGGGCTATTCAACGGCGGCTATACTGCCTTTGGACAGATCACCTGGACTCCCAGCCCTCAGTTCACCCTGGCTGCTACCTATACAAACACCTACTTCACATCGGAGCGGTTTGGGTTTAACTACAATGGCCAGCCATTGATGGGAACCGCTGTTGCCAATACCTTAGCGGGTCAAACCCGGTTGGCTCCCGGCCCCTTGTTTAATCCCAGTCCGGTGATTGCCAACTCCTATGGTGTTCAAGCATCCTATCGCTTTAGTCCCGCCTTTGTCCTGAGTGGTTGGTTTGGGGCCACCTATGCTCGCTTAATTGGCGATGGGGATGGGACGATTCTCAACTACGCCCTCACCTTCGCGTTTCCCGACCTGGGCAAGAGAGGCAACTTACTCGGTTTCGTGGTGGGTGCAGAACCCTATCTCACCAATTTTGATGGCGGCAACCCACAACCCTTCAAGAATGACATTCCCTTCCACCTCGAAGCGTTTTACCGCTACCAGATCAGCGATCGCATTTCCCTGACCCCTGGCGTAATTGTGCTGACGGCTCCCAATCAGGATGCCAGCAATGGGGTGGATGTGATTGCAAACTTGCGAATGACCTTTATGTTTTAGCAATTAAGTCAAAGGACTGTTCATGAAATACCTGTTCACTGCAATTACTGAAAAACGAGCCACTCTGAAACTTCTAGGGTTTTGCATTGCCTTTTTTCTGGCACTGTTTTGGGGCATCCGAGGATGGTTTCCCTTAGCTGCCGCTGAGCAACCGTCCCGTCCCAATATCCTCTACATCATGGCGGATGACCAGGGATGGAAAGATGTTGGGTTTCACGGCTCCGACATTAAAACACCGAACCTCGATCGTCTGGCGCAAACTGGGGCACGCTTGGAAGAATATTATGCCCAGCCCATGTGTACTCCCTCCAGAGCCGCGCTGTTAACGGGTCGCTATCCTCATCGTTATGGCCTGCAAACCGTGGTGATTCCCTCAGCGGGCACCTATGGTCTGGCTACCGATGAGTGGTTGCTGCCGCAAGCATTAAAGGAAGTGGGATATGAAACAGCGATCGTTGGCAAATGGCATCTGGGCCATGCCGATCGCAAGTACTGGCCCAAACAACGCGGCTTCGATTATCAATACGGGCCGATCCTGGGTGAGATCGACTACTTCACGCACTCCGCCCACGGAAAAACTGATTGGTATCGCAACAACGAATTGGTGAAGGAAGAGGGCTATGTCACTACACTACTGGGTCAGGATGCCGTGAAGTTGATTGGAGAACATAATCCTAAAACGCCACTCTTCCTTTACCTGGCCTTCACTGCCCCCCATGCCCCCTATCAAGCCCCACAGGAGTATCTCAACCAGTACAAAAATATTACTGACCCGAATCGTCGCGCCTACGCCGCCATGATTACCGCAATGGATGACCAGATTGGTCAGGTCGTGAATGCGCTGGATAAACGTGGGATGCGAAATAACACCCTGATTGTCTTCCAGAGTGACAATGGGGGGCCGCGATCGGCCAAGGTGACAGGTGAGGTCGATACGTCTGGAGGCACCATACCCGCTGACAATGGCCCATTCCGAGACGGGAAGGGAACGTTGTATGAAGGGGGGACTCGCGTAGTAGCTTTGGCCAACTGGCCAGGACACATTAAGCCAGGCTCCGTTGTCAACCAACCGATGCACATTGTGGATTGGTACCCGACCTTAACCGGACTTGCCGGAGCCTCAACCAGTAAGAGCAAACCACTGGATGGATTGAATGTCTGGCAGGCCATCACTGGAGCAAAGCCATCTCCCCGCAATGAAATTGTTTATAATGTGGAACCTTTCCGGGCAGCCCTGCGGCAGAGAGACTGGAAACTGGTGTGGCAGGTGACTTTGCCATCAAAAGTTGAACTCTTTAACCTGGCTCAAGACCCTTACGAAAAGACCAATCTGGCTAACAACAACCCGGCGATCGTGTCCAACCTGAAACAACAACTCCAGGATATGTCTCAGCAGGCAGAATTTCCGCTGTTCTTGAATGAAGCAATGGGTGCTGCCAAGGGTATTCTGTTTACATCTGTTGCCACGCCCGATGAAGAGAAGGAGATCGAAAATCAGCCCTGATCCCTGATTCAGATCAACAACTCCTTTTAGTTTCTCACCCTGTAGCAAATCCCACGAGCTTCACCATGTCTCTTTATCACTACTACTCATTCTTAGTTGGAGGCATCCTTGGAGCGGGAATGGCGATCGCAGCCAGTAGTACTGTCCATGCGATCGCGGCAGTAGACACAATTCCCATCATGACTCAGTCCAAAACTGGTGCAATTCCACGTTCTACTCAGGACTGGCTGGCTCAACGAGGAATCAACAATCAAACTGATTTTTTTGAACAGGGACAGGAACAATTTAATCGAGAAATTACTCGGCTCCAGCAGCAACCTCCTGCTTCAGTGCTAACGGTAGATACTACAACAGGCCGCTGGCAACCCATCCTCTCCAAGGCTGGTAACTTTTCGATCTGGATGCCACCCGGAACTCTGAGCGAAGAAACAAGAACGATTGATACTGCGATCGGCCCCTTAACCTTTCAGGTGATCGCATCCAACTCCAGCAATACTCGCTCTGTTGTCGCCTATAGCAACCTGCCTCAGTCCACAGCCACCAAGGCTCCAGATCAGATCCTCTCGGCTGTTGGCGATCGCTTGAAGTCTCGCACCAATTACCCAGCAGTGAGCGATCGCTCCACTTCCTTAAAATCCTATCCCGGTCGAGAGCTAACCTTTAAGGGTTCCAATGAAGCAATTACCATCCGGTACTATCTGGTGCAGAACCGCCTTTACCTGATTGGTAGCAAATATTCAGGAAGTACGACTAGCAATACAGCCGCAACCTTTCTCAATTCGTTTCAACTGACGAATTAGTAGCCTAACTCTACTTTTGAAAAATAGCACCAGCGAGAGGAGGAAGACTGATCTGGTTTGTTTGAGAATTCCAGTGAGTGATGGAGTCGGTGGCCAGAACCAATTGGGGTGGCGCAAAGTGGTTCCCTCGTTGGGACGATCGCCAATGACTGAGGGCAGCAAGTTTGAGACGACGGCGATCGCCATTGACCACCCACAAAAACCGATTCATGTCATGATTATCCAGAAAACCGGGTAGAACTAAACCTGACCCGAAGTAGGCCAGATGTTGCTCCAGAGCATGGTCAAACTGACTGACAGTGAGACTTTCAAACACAAAGAATCGACGCAGCAGTTCTAATAACCGAAAGTCCAAGCAGCCATCCATTCGTCTCATGCCATTAGAAGTTGAACGTGGTGCGAATCGTGCCAATCCAGGCATTGCCATTGCTGCTGACATTGTAGGGGTTGACTTGCCAGAGATTGATCCGGGTATGCTGGATCAAAGGCGTAAGGATTAGTTAGCTGGGCAACGGACGTGACTTGTAATGGGGATTGAGTCGCGGATGGTATTGGCCCAAAAACTAAAAATGTCAGGCCTATCATAAGAGCGGCTTTATAATCAACTCTAAAGGATAGAAGACAAACACCTGTTCAAACTTTGTTGCGAATCTTTAGCAAAGTATTGTACTGGGATTGACAGATCATAAGGTGAACTGTTTATGGGAACCGCCCTGGATCGATTTTGGGAACTAGCACAGGGGGCAATGGCGCTCGATCCTGAAGCCTTTCGACTGATTGAAACGTTACCCGGTGGTGTGAAGGTATCGCTTTATGTGCTGTTGCTGGCGGGTTTCTCTCAGGCGATCGCTCAGAGCATTGTGCTGTTCGTCAATCGGGTAAAGCCCATTCGGTTTGTTCTCAGTTTGGGCATGGCGACCATTCTATTCGTCATCAGTACAGCGTTTTGGGTGTTAAGCGTTTGGTTGGTCAGCCATGTGCTGTACCGAGCAGATACATCTTTTTTGACGGCCTTTCGGGTGTTGGGCCTAGCTTATGCACCGTTGTTATGGAGCTTTTTAGTGGCAATGCCCTACCTGGGAGTTCCGATTGGAGTGGTGTTATCAATCTGGAGTCTGCTCTCGTTTGTTCGCGGCTTTGATATTGTCACAGGCTTAGGACGATGGTCGGCATTGTGGTGTGCGATCGCAGGCTGGATTGTGTTTCAAATTATGCAACGAACGATCGGTCGTCCAGTAGCAGCCTTCGGGACATGGCTATCGAACTCTGTGGCAGGCAAGCCACTGGTCACTAACATTCAAGGATTAGAACAGGTAATCCAATCTGGATTTGAGAGTGAGTCTGCTACTGAAATAAATGGAGATAGCCGCAACGATAGGGGGACTTCAACATGAATCGGTTCGCTCGTTGTCACAGACTGATTAAAGTAGCTTTACTGACTGCGGTGCTGGTATTGCTACCACCTCATCTGTCTGCATTCAGCAATATCTTTCTGTCCACTCTCAATGACACCGATCGAGTGATCATCGACCTGCTAGAAATTGGCGTTGTGGCGCTGATTATTGCGGCTCTCCTGAGTCCCCTGGAAACCTTGGGCTGGTGGGCGGGTTGGTATGGCGATCGCGTTTCGACCACCCAACTCCCTGGCACAGTGGAGGATCAAGTTGCTGCCGATACGCGGATCAGCCGCTACATTGTTTACTTAGATGGAATTGGGCAATCGGAATACACCTACTCTCCGGAGGCCGAAGAGTTTTTGCACAAGTTGGCGGAAGCCGTGCCCGATATGGTGTTGATTCGGGGCATCATGCCCTACTCCGTGTTGAATCGATCGCTCGTCAGCGATCGTCCCTTCTCCTGGTTCTGGCGGTTGGTCAACTGGTTGCGAGTCAACCGTTCTATCGGAATGCTGGGGATCTTGATCAACATTCGCAATATGCTGGTTGTGGCCGTCTCCGCCGATAAGCGATATGGGCCGATTTATAACCAGGGCATGGCACAGCTCATCTATAACAGTTTGATTGATCATGGTTATCAACCGGGTAGCCGCATTCCGATTACCTTACTCGGCTTTAGCGGTGGGGGTGAGATCTCAATGGGAGCGGCTCCCCTGTTAAAGCAGGTGTTGGATGCACCAATGGATATTATTTCCATGGCAGGGGTGTTCTGTGGTCATAACAACATTCTGCGGCTGGAACACATTTATCATCTGGTGGGGGATAAAGATCCCGTAGAACGGTTAGGGCCAATTCTATTTCCCAAACGCTGGAAACTATTGTTCCTGTCTTACTGGAATCGGGCCAAGAAACGGGGAGCCGTATCGCTCATTTCCTTAGGCCCAGTTGGACATCAAACTCCCGGTGGTGTCCTGGATCCAAACCAGAAACTCCCCGATGGTCGCACGAATCAGCAACAGACCCTGGATTGGGTGGTTGGCATTTTGCAGGAAAGACTTCCAGAAGATCGCCCGATCGCCGTAATCAAGTCCAGCAGTTATTCTCGCTATCAGGAAGCCGCCTTTAATCGACCAGAGCATTACCCGATTCGGCAGGACATTGATTTGAAACATTACCGACCAATCGCGCCCTGGATGGGACGGTTGATTCTGCCAACGCTGGAGCAGCGGCAAGACCTGAATGGAGTCTGGTTTGAGGTTCATCATGCGGCAGTGGGTTACGAGCATCTGGTTGGAAAAGTGGTGCAACTCGGTTGGCAGGATGATCCTAAAGTTGCAGCCTATGTGCAAACCGTGACTCGCGATGTGCATTTCAGTGCCGATGCAGAATACAGTCTGCGGCAGGGCAAAATTGTGCCAGAACGGTTGAATGGATGGCGTTTGGTGGATCCGCTGGAGTCTTTAGCAGGAGCCAGACCAACGGACAATATGATCGTCATGTTGAATGGCTCAGTCGTCGTTCAAGCCTCGACTCAGATTGATAATGGCAAGACAGCAGCCCCTCGACTGCTCATCGCCCAGGATCCGGCGCAAATTACGGGACGCTTTTATGCCCTAGTGCAATTGATTGCGCCAACCGAGGAAACAGCAGACGGGAAATTGTATCGCGTGCGGCATTACAACAAAGCAACCCGCCAATTCGATGGTCCCGAAGATCGGGTGTTGTTCCCTGATGCGATTGCCAATGAAAATGGATTACCCCCCTCCAGCAACAAGGACATTGAGAAATCTCCCTGTAATACCGATGGTTGGTACATCTACGGGACCAAAAATGATGCGGATCAGTTTGTCGTTCAAGCGATCGCACCTCGCCACCTATTCGGCCCCCAGCCCGATCGGGAAATTGTGGGCAGAAAACCTGTGCTCCAGTATCTCAACCAAGAGTCCTGGTCAGTGGAGGGCGTAAAAGGCACCATGAGTTCGGTGTTGCTGAGAGGTAAAACAACTTCTGACGAGTTTCAAGAGGGCGATCGATTATTGCTCAACCATGTCTATGGTGGCATCGGTGGCAAAATGCGTGAACCTGCTGCTCAGGGGCCAGTTTACTTTGGACATTTTGCGTATGGATTGGCGGAGGTGGTGCGTGAACCCTTAACCGATGAATTAAGGCTGGAGATTCAGTATTTCCAGGTCTACGCCCACAATGGGGATGGCTTAATTTCCTGCCGCCATCACTGGTCTCACTATATGGGCGATCGTCAGTATGGCTGGCTGAATCTGCGTCCCGTCCGTGACATCGTGGTCAAACTGCCAGCACTGATGGCAGTCTACCAACTAGACGGGGAGACGCGATCGCCGCTGGATGTCATCATCTATCAGTTGCAAATCATGATGGCAAGGTATCGCATTGGAGACGGCACCGGCAGCACGTATGTGGGGCCTGCCAATAACTGTGCCCAGGACTCGAACCAGGCTCTTTATGCCGCCCTGCAGCAGGGGCAGCGAGTCGTACAGGAGGAACCCCGGATCCAGGAATGGGTGAAGGCGCATCCAGAGGTGGCGGCTCAACTCCAGCAATTGAAACAGTTGGGGCGATCGCTCAAACGCGACCTACTCCCCTTTGGTACCGCTAGAGCCGACTGGAAGGATCACAAAGCTGTTTTAGGCAGCAGTCTGGAAGAAGACCCGATTCAACAATTATTGACGGGAGTAATCAGTTGGCGGACGATTCTACCGCGTGTCGCCAGTGACAGCGTCACCACATCTTTTATTAATCAGGGCACAACCGTACTGATTTTGCGTACCAGCCAGGTGGGTGGAGACAATCCAGACATCGATTCGATCTCGCCATTAAAGCTATGAAGCAATAGTTGCAATTCGCTCCAGGATAGTCTCTCAGAGGGCAGGAGGATGAGAGAGTGAGATGACGAGAACTATCTCTGACTCCCGATCCTGGTGCAAAGTTAATGTCAGCGAGGTTAACCCAGACGATGTTGGGGCTGAGGGTAGACTCATTCTATCTCTCCGATAAATTCTCAATAATCTTTCTCCTTAAAACCTAAAATGGCCCATCCTTTCTATGTCATCTGAATGCCCTGGTCATCAAACGCCTGCTTTAAGCGCTTCAGAAATTCCCGTTCTACCTCCCATTGTTTGGCCCGCTTTGTCTTGATCCCCATCGAAATCTGGGTGCCTGTCGCGCTGATTTGATGCACTCCAATGGAAGTGGTTGGGTCTAAGATATCAGGTTGCCATTCTGGATCCTGGGCCATAGTCTGAGCCACCTGCTGCATCACCTGCATAGCCTGATTGATATCCGTATCTCTGGAAACCTGTACAGTAAAATCTGCCCGTGACCAGTCTCTCGTAAAGTTCTGAACCGTCGTGACCTGACCGTGGGGAATCACATTCAGGCTACCGCCATTGCCTCGAATTCGGGTACTACGCAAACTCATGCTTTCCACCATTCCGGTAATACTGCCGATCGTCACATAGTCACCTACAGCGTATTGATCTCCGAAAATGATCAGGATTCCATTCAGCCAATCCCGAAACAAATTCTGGAACACCAGACTGAGAGCTACCCCCAGTAAGCCTGCACTGGTCAGCAACCAGCCCAGAGAAAGCTGTTGCCAGTCAATTAACACAATGAAGCCCAGGATCCAGGCCGCAACGGTTACTATTTCACTGAAGACTGCCGCCAGGGTAGGGGCACGGAGCGCAATTCGTTGAACATTATCCTTTGGAGGCGTTGCTTCTTCCACCCATTTGGCCAAAAACTGGTTAATCAGGAAACGACAGAGCCGGGCCAGAGTCATGATGATGACCACGATCGCAAAGATCTTGATTGAAAAAGTGAAAATGGCCAATCCCCAGAGTCGGGTTTCGGGGAACACGATAAAAATTCCCGCAATTCCAAGCACCCAAACCTCCAGTTGAATTAGTCGGAGTAATCGGCGCAAAAATGAATTCAGATTTTGGCGTGCTAACATCGCCGCAGTCTTTTTAAAGTCTTCGCTGGCTGCGACTGAATCCTCAAATTCGTGGAGTGAGGAAGCTGGGTCTTCAAGTTGAACCAGCGTCAGAAGCCGCTCTTTACGATTTTTGAATAGATGGTAAAACCATCGCTGCAGGGCAGAGAGGGCGAGGCTGACAACGACGATCGCGATCGCAATTCCCGTTGCCTGTCCAAATTGTCGTCGTCGGGCTTCCGGTTGGCGATCTTGCCAGGCTTCCTGCATGGCATTCTGAATAATATCACTCCACTCATTGGCTAAAATGGGGATCGTTTTTTGTGCCAATTGAGCATCCAGCTCAGTTACGGTGAGAATCGTAGCTCGCGTAGCCTGATTTTGGTTTCCCGCCAGAATGATCGTCTGTTTGTCCAGAGAGGCCACCCCAATAAATAATGAATCAGGCGATCTTAATCGGTTAACCGTCCGATTCATAGTGGCTTCGATGGACAAAACCCGTCGCTGTAGCGCCGTTTGATCCGCTCCTGGCTTCGTGGAAGGGACATCACCCGCAACCGCGAACAGTGGGTTTCCATCCAATGTGACATAAGCATATTGAATATCTCCCTGCTGATAAACTGGGATGCGGGGGTGCAGAGACTGAAGAATCAACGGATCAGTGTGATCCAGAATTGAAGCGGCCCACCCACTTGCAGGCATCCACATGAATACGATGACCATCAAGACTATCAATGGTCTAAAAATTCGTAAGCGCGATCGCCTTTGAGGATGAGCAGCCATGCAGATGCTCCAAAAGGGAAAGAATCGGTTTGAGGAAGCATCCTAGCATCTTCTCAGCCGTTCGCGGAGCATCCTCAACTCAAAAATTAAGATTTATTTGCTATGGCATGGAAAAACAAGAAAACTTATTTTTCTTACCTTAAAAAGGATACTGGAACAACTCACTGTTTAGTTCTCATCAGGGGCTCTACATATGCAAATCTCAATCGTACAGCCCTATTTCTTGAATTGAGGAGGCAATCATGGAAAGCACTATGCAAAAAAAACAATTCAGATAGCCTATTCACCGATCTAACGGCTCAGGAGTCTGAAACTGTTTCAGGGGGTTGGTGTGGCTACTATGGTTACGGCTATTACCGTCCAGTCGCCTACTACTACAGACCCTATGCCTATTATTACAGACCCTATTATTACAGACCCTATGCCTATCGCCCCTGCTACGGCTACTACGGGTGGTGACTATGACTGGTAAGTAACTCTGCTGCTCCATTGAATCACTCCCCCCTTCCATAGGGTGATAACTTTATTAGCCCCCTGGCGGAAGGGGGTGGGGTGAGGGGATTCAGGTCAGTAGAAAGGAGGTGTTGGATGTTGCTTGAGAATCTCTTGCCAATAGTTCCAGTATCAAAGATACAAACTAACGTTCTTCCTGAAGCCATTTCCGCCCGGAACATCAGTATGGAATTCTGCCTTAAAACAGAGACCTTCCAGGTGCTAAAGGATATTGACATTGCCGTTCGACGCGGTAATATTCATTTGTTAATCGGGCCGTCTGGTTCAGGGAAATCGACATTGCTTTCCATCTTGGCTGGAGTACTGCGCCCAACTGGGGGAAGTGTTTCGTTGCTCGGTCAAGAGATTACTCGCCTGTCGCAAGCGCAACTGACCCGTTTCCGCCTGGAAAACATTGGTTTCATCTTTCAGAGTTTTAACCTGTTTCCAGCATTGACAGCACTGGAAAATGTGGAAGTAGCTCTGAATTTAAGAGAAATCTGGGGAAGGGAAGCCAGACAACGGGCACTGGATTTCCTGGAAACCGTTGGATTAGCAAATAGAGCCAATCACCGACCCTGTGAACTATCGTGTGGGCAACAGCAGCGGGTGGCGATCGCACGGGCGATCGCAGGTGATCCCAAAATCCTGATAGCGGATGAACCCACCTCTGCATTAGACATTAAAGCTGGACAAAGCGTGATCGAGCTTTTATGCCACTTGACCAAAGACCACCAGCGCACCCTTCTCATGGTGACTCATGACCTGGATACTCTCTACATTGCCGATCAAGTCACTTATTTGGAAGACGGACAGTTGAGGGAATTACCCGTGCCGGTAAACCGCTAAACGTAGAGGCTAAAATCCATGGCTGACCTGAAGCAGTTTTTGTTCCGGATTACGACAACGATTAATACCACTGTTAATAATTTACTCGGCGGCTTTGGAGGCGATCGCGCTGCAAGCCTGCCCATGTCAGCATCTCAATATCTAGAGCAAGGCCTGGAGCGAATTCGAGCGAATGATTTTCAGGGGGCAGAAACGGCCTTTCGCAAAGCTGTTCAACTGGATGCCAATAATGCCACCACTTATGTTCTTTTGGGACTGGCCTTAGCCCATCAGAGTCAGCCTGGTGAGGCGATCGCAGCATTCCGCCAAGCCCTCTGCCTGAATCTCAATCTCCCAGAAGCCCACTTTCATCTAGGAATTGCTCTGGCTCAACAAGGGCATCTCGATGAAGCGATCGCAGAGTACGAACAAGCGATTCATCTTGATCCCAGCAGTGCAGAGGCTTACTATAACCTGGGACATGCTTTGGCTCAACAAGGCAAGCCAGGTAAAGCGATCGCAGCCTTCCTCCGAACTGTCTGCCTGAATCCCAACTTTACCAAGGCTCACTTCAACCTGGGAATTCTCCTCTATCAGCAAGGCAAGCTCAATGAGGCGATCGAGCAGTTCCACCAAACCCTGCAACTTGAGCCGAATGATGCAGAGACTTACTTTAACTTGGGAACAGTGCTGGGTCTGCAAAGCAACCTAGATGACGCGATCGCAGAATTCCACCAAGCCCTCCGCCTCAATCCCAATTTTGCAGAAGCTCACTACAATCTGGGTACTGCCCTCTACAAGCAAGGTAACTATGATGTAGCCATCCTCGAATTTAAACAAGCCAAAGAACTTTTCAATGCTCAGGGTAAGACTCAAGCAACGGCGCAAATTGACCAATTGTTACAGACAGTCATGAGCAAGCATTCTGCTGTGAATATGGCATCAGAAAACAAGTAAAGCTTGATGACAGAGGGCTATAATTTCTACGATCGCAGTTCATTTCATCATTTTGGTACGCCTCTACTGCTTTTCGCTATATACTTTTGCTGAGGCGAAAAACGAGCTGCAACAAGCAGTCAGCCGAGCATAGTAGTGCTGCTAGGAATGCCCAGAAAATAAAGATCAGTTAGCTTTCCGTGGGTTTGCCAGGTCGATCGCTGATTGTTGGGTCTACCGTTTAAGGCAAAAAAACTTTCATAATGATGATTAGGAATAAATTATGGAAACACTTGAAGCAATTCTGTTTGGTATTGAACCCGTTACTGCTTTGGTAGTAGGTGTTGGAGCAATTTTGCTGGTTCCTATTGTTAGTGCAGTCGGCTCTGCAATCACTCAAGGAGACCAGGAGGGTTCTTTTGCAACTGCGGCAGATCAGGCAGCCCAAGCGGCTCATTCTGCTGGTGATTCTGTGCAGGGATTAGCTAAAGAAGCCCTGGTTTGGGGATTAGAAGTGATAGAAGGTGTGCAAACTACTTTGGCAGAAGCGAATGAGTCTTTTCAGGATTTTGTAGCAGAAGCCAGAACAGAGTATGAGGCCAAGAAAGCGGAGCAGCAGGCCACTGCAGCCGCAACCCAGCCGCAAAAGATAGAGATTGTAGAGAACTAATGCTTCTACCTATCTGGAGCAGGAAGCTGCGCCCATTATTCTGATTCACATTATGAACGATCAGTCTCATGGCATTGCTTATGAAGTTGCCCATGCCATAAAGGGCCGGATTCGTCTCCGGATTCCTGAACTTAAAACCAATTCGGTTTATGCCAGCCAACTCCAGCAATTAATTGCCATTTATGCTGGCAAGATAGACTGCCAAATTCATACCCGAATTAACGCAGCTGCCAACTCTATCATCATCACCTATGAACCTAAAGTTCTTTCTGAGGAAGCGATCGAGCGGTACTTACATGAGGCAATTCAACAAGCTAAAGGGATTGATCCAACCACTATTCCGTTTCCAGTCAGTTCACAATCCTCTACTCCGATCACACCTGCCCTAAAGAGCCAGGACAAGACATACAACCTGGGTCGGGGCACACAGGATATTAATCCATACCTGACTCAAAGAGCTTTAGCAAAGCGTCTGCAAATTTCTGTTACGATTCTGCGGCAGCAACGATCGCAACCTGATTTTCCAGCATGGAGCCATTCTCAAGATCCAGAAGGAAAAGCCTGGATATATGAATCAAAATCTGGATACTTTTATGCGATCGTTCTGGATGAAGGAGTTCCCGTTGAATAAGAATGTGGTAGTAACCTAGCCGCTACCTTGTGAAAGCACCAGTATAAGAATTGCATCATAGGATAACTTGTATGGAACCGACAGCACTCATTACCCTGACGCTAACAGTACTCTCAACGGTAGGCACTGCAATCTGGACAGTCTGGACCTGGAATGAGCATCATGATGAGGAAATGAAGCATGAGCAGGAGAAACTTAAACATGAGAAAGATTTAATGGCGGCAGAGTACATTAACCCTTTCTTGTTAAGTGCTGTGATATTACGGACGCATTTGTATAAGATTCTCCATGAAGATGCCTTGAGATCTGATCAAAGTTCTAATTCTGAACCGCATGAGATTGCTTCTCCAGCTGCATTTGAAACTCTCTACCTGTTTTCTGCCTATTTCTTCTGGGAGTATTGTTTTTTACGCTACGGGCCTTATGTAAAAGACAGCAAAACACTGACATTATTTACAGGAATTTCCAGAATCTTAAGCTCTAGTCAATATCCAGGAAATGCGTTTCGTTTTTCACAGTCAGAGCAGTTATCTCTTGGCCTGTTCAATATCCACGCACTGCGATCCGATGGAGGTATGCCATCTTCACAACCCGAAGTAAATATATCCAATCTTCGGAATCTGTCACTCTATGAATTTATAGAAAAAATCACTCAAGAGCTTGAAAAACCTTCACCGATCGCCCAAAGCCAAGCGATCCGAGCAACACTGGATGCCCTTGAAAAGGCTGAACACGTTGAAAATTTAGAAGGACGTGAACGGCTCGTTGCGATCGAGAAGCAATTAGTTGATGTGATTGGCTACTTTAAAGCAGAACAGCACGTCTCCTCGGATATTCAGGTTGGTCAAGAAACACGTTTGGCAACAGACAATGTCATCTGGATGACATCGGCAACGAATAAACCCGAAATCGTTCATCGGCTTCCCGGACGAATCCGGCTGCATATTCCGCGATTACGGAACAATGAGTTTTATGCTGAACGGCTTCAATCGGTCATTAAGTCCCTTCCTCACATTGGGACTGTCAAAGTCAGTTTAGCCGCTGCCTCTGTTGTTGTTACTTACGATCCAGATTTAGCCGCCACAGAGACTGAACAGGCTATTCTGACGGCGATCGCAGACCTGGATCATTCAAAATCGGCTTAAATAGACATGCTACTGCATGTGCTGACGGCGATAGGTACTGGGAGACGTTCCAGTCCAGCGTTGAAATGCGTGGGTAAATGTAGCGGGTTCCGTGTAGCCAAGCTCAAAAGCAATATCCGTCAGATTGATGTCGGGATTTTGTAGCCGGGTCACCGCGAGATCAAACCGTACCTGATCAATCAGACGAGAATAGCTGAGGCCATTTTCGGCCAGTCGCCGCTGGAAACTGCGAGTGCTTAGCCCTACAGCTTCTGCCGCCGCCGTAATGGGTAATCCTCCATCCTCTAAGTGCGATCGCACCAGTTGTTTCAATGCTCCCACCAAATCTGCCTTGGGGGCTGAAGCGGTTAATTGTTCATAATAACGATGCAGGGTTGATGGATCGCCTTCTGACCGCTTGATCGGTAGACTTAACAGGGATCGGGCAAAGCCGATCGCATTATTCGGTTGATTAAAGTGGACTTTTACCTGCGAAAACGCTTCCATGTCTTCTAATCCCCGCAGTTTGCTGGCTTGAAAATGCACATCAGTGGGATACCATCCAGTTCCGGTCACTAACTGAATGATGCGGATATAGAGTTGACAGGCATAATACTGAGCCTGTTGATTGTCCAGATTAGCCGAGTGGATGTATTGGTGGTTGAACCAGACCCGATCGTTTGTTTGAGTCACCCAGGCCCGCGCACCAGAATTGTGGGTAGTGGTCAGCAAGGCTGAGACGGTATGTAGGAAATCGTACAATGTTAAGGATTGACGAGCCACTTTGGCGAATAGGCCGAAATCGTCAACATAAGCCTGCTGAGCTGCCAATATACCGAGGAATTCCATGCCTTCCCGTCGGGCTACTAACTCAGTAAAGGCAAACCCACGATGGAGCGGAATCAAGGCTTCTGGATCACCTAGAGCCGCAACAGGTAACTTCGCCTGTTTGAGAAATCGTTCTGATGGCGACCCCATCCGATCTAGAAATCGAACTAACGGAAGTAAGGCATTAGCACGAACCAGGGGAATCACACTCATAGGGGACTGTGGCGAGCGAAAACTTGGCGATTATAAAGTTGCTCACTCAAATTCAGGTGAAACTGCCTATTTTTTTATGCCAGTGGAAATTAAGAAGATCTGTAAAGAATTTATCGGGCCTAGCTCTGCAACATATCTTATTTTAATTGGCGTAAAAAGACAAACCGATTAACGAGGAAACCCAGAAAATACCTATCTAGGCTAAAAAAGGGTGCTTGTTAAGGATTCAAAGCATAGTCTAAACAATAGACACCGTTAAAATCATTCTTCAAGCATCTACTGAGGAGGTCTATAGCCCTCAGAGATCAAAATGGTTTCTTGGCATGAGATAACAAGCATTTAGTCGTTCGTTATTCAACAATTAAATGGGCTTTGGATCATGAGGTTAACCATCACATCAAACTATTCCGCTGATTAGGAGTCATCATCCGTGCGATTTTGGCAACATCATTTGTTTTTTCAAGCAAAGCTCTTCAGTCTGGTCTTGCTGGCAGCGCTGATCACTAATGGGTGTAGCAAGAAGGATGCATCCAAAGCCAGTGCGCCACCGCCCTTACCCGTAGAAGTGAAAACCCTTAGTAGTCAGACGGTACAAAACAGTACGGAATTTGTCGGGACGTTGCAATCCGAGCAGGCGATCAATCTGGTGCCCCAAATTAACGGCCAACTCACACAAATTCTCGTCAACTCCGGTGCTCAGGTTAAACAGGGAACCCCTCTCTTTCTGATTGCGCCCAATCAAGCTCTCCCCAATTTTCAAAGTACGGTAGAGACAGTTCAGGCCAACACTGCGGCTCGACAAACCGCGATCGCCAATCTGGAATCGGCTCGTGCCAATTTAGATGTAGCCATCCAACAGGCTCAGGCTAAAAAATCTGAGTTAGCGGCCAAGAAATCAGATTACGAACTGGCCAAGTGGGAGAATCAGCGGGTGCAGTACCTGGCTGAAAAGAAGGTGGATACCCAATTGAATGCCCAAAAGGCCGCTAACAAAGAGAGTGTTAGCCGGGATGCTGTCACAACCGCTCAAAAGGAACTGGCTGCTGCCCAACAACAGGTAGCGGCGGCTCAAGGGCAGGTGGCGGCGGCTCAAAGCACTGTTAGACAATCCGAAGCCAATATTCGTCAGGCAGAAGCTCAATCTGCTTCGGCTAAGGTGGATGTAAACTTCAAACGGGTAGCGGCTCCCATTGATGGAACGGTCGGCAACATCACGCTGAATGTGGGAGATTACGTCAACACCAATACTGTTCTGACCACCATTAATACCAATGATGCTTTCGATCTGCAAATTCCGGTGCCCTTGAGTCGGACCAACCAACTGCGATCGGGACTCCCGGTACAGTTGCTGGATCCCAACACCAATGAAAAGCTGGCAACCGGAAGCATCTACTTCGTCTCTCCGACGACGGATACGCGATCGCAGGCCATTATCACCCGCGCCCGGTTTGTTAACTCGAATGGTAAGTTGCGGAACAACCAGTACGTCAAAGCCAGAATCATCTGGCAAAGCCAGCCCGGTGTGGTGGTGCCGACCCTGGCAGTGACCAGCATTGGCCCGCAGAGCTTTGTCTTTGTGCCGCAGGAAAGAACGGTGGACGGGAAAACAGAAGTAGTGGCACATCAGGTTCCCGTGACGCTGGGAGGATCTCAGGGAGACAACTATCCGGTGATCAGCGGACTGAAACCGGGTGACAAAGTGATTGTTTCCGATATCCTGCGCCTCCAGGATGGCCTCCCGATCACGCCGAAAAGTGCAGGTAGCAAGACCCAATCCTCTTCTGGCGCTCACCCTGGAGGTCAGTCATCATGATCTTCTCGATTGCTGACAATTTCATCAAACGGCCTGTCTTAACAACCGTCTGCACGATCGTGATCGTGTTGTTTGGCAGTATCTGTATTCCTCTGCTGCCAATTGAATATATCCCTGAAATTGCACCGATCCAGGTACAGGTGACGGCAAACTATACGGGAGCTGATCCGCAAACGATTGAGACAACAGTGACGACTCCGCTGGAACGGAAGCTAAACGGCACACCGGGAATGGATTATATGACCTCTCAAACGGTTGCCGGATCCAGCAATATCCAGGTCTTCTTTCCAGTCAGCACCAGCCAGCAGGCGGATCAGGTGAATGTCCAAAATAATATCTCCAAGGCCATTCCTCTGCTGCCAACTCCGGTGCAACAACAGGGGGTTGTGACTCAGACTGCTTCAACCAGTATTCTAAGGCTCTACGGCTTCTACGCCCCCAATGGAGAATACGACGCAAAGTTTATCAGCAATTATGTAGACCTGTTTATTAATGATGAAATTGCCCGCATTGAGGGAGTGGGGCAGGTTACCATCTTCGGTCAATTGCAATATGCGATGCGGTTCTGGCTCGATCCCAATGCCCTGGCTAGCCGCAAACTCACCGTAAATGATGTGGTGAATGCCGTCAAATCGCAAAACGTGGTGGTGGGTGGTGGTGCGATCGGCCTTGATCCGGTGCCGGAAGGACAGCAGGAACAAATTCCCCTGAAACTGTCTGGGATGTTTAACAGCGTGCAGGATGCAGAAAATCTGGTGGTTAAAGTGGCTCCCGATGGCACTCAAATCCGGCTCAAGGATGTAGGTCGAGTGGAGTTGGGTGCCCAGAACTATGGCAGTTATGCAAAAGTCAACGGCAAACCGGGAGTGGCGCTGGGAGTGTATCAATTCCCTGGCTCCAATGCTTTAAACATCGCCAAAGCTCTGGATGCCAAGTTCAAAAAGTTGGAGCAGAACTTCCCACCGGGGATGAAGATGGTGCTCGCCTATGACACCGTGGCCTTTATTCAAGAGTCCACCAAAGAAGTCTTAATCACCCTGTTGGAAGCGATCGTCCTGGTATTGATCGTCGTATTCATCTTTTTGCAGGACTTTCGTGCCACGATCATTCCTGCGATCGCCATTCCTGTTTCCTTAATTGGTGCGTTGATTTTTGCAAAAGCCCTGGATTTTTCCCTCAACAGCCTGACGATGTTGGGATTGGTGCTGGCAACCGGGCTGGTGGTAGATGACGGGATTTTGGTGGTGGAAGCAATTTCTGCCAAGATGCAAAACGAGGGTCTGACGGCTCGACAGGCCAGCTTTGAAGCGATGAATGAACTGGCGGGAGCGGTGATCGCCACGTCCTTAGTGCTGATGGCAGTATTTGTGCCCGTTGCATTCTTTCCCGGTGCCACCGGACTGCTATATCGACAATTTGCCTTAATCATTGCCTTCTCCATCGGTGTCTCCGTCTTTAATGCGCTCAGCTTCAGCCCCACGATGGGAGCGATTCTGCTGCGGCCAGCCCAACCCATGGGAGGGCCACTGGGGAAGTTTTTTGACAAGTTCAATCAGGGTTTTGCGTGGCTGGTACGTCACTACAAAGCCTTTGTCGATTTCCTGATCCGGATGCGCTACATCGTGCTGGCTCTATTTGTTGCCGGATTAGCCGCCACGGTGTTTGTGTTTAAGGCCGTTCCCACAGGGTTTGTGCCACCGGAGGATCAGGGATCTTTCCTGGGCATTCTGCAAACTGTTGATCGGGCTTCCGTACAAACGACAGATCAATTGCTGGGAGAAGTCGATACTCTGCTGGCGAAAGTCCCCGAAGTGGATCAATACGTGACGATCAGCGGCTATGGGTTTAATGGCAACAGTCCCAACCAGGGAATCTTCTTCGCTCACATGCTGCCGTGGGATCAGCGGACGAAGCCTGACCAGAATGTGTTTGCCGTACTCAAAAACCTGAACCGTTCCCTGGCAGAAACCCTTGGCCCCAAAGGGGTAGCCGCCGCCTTCGACCCACCCCCGATTCCGGGTTTTAGCCCAACGGGTGGGGTGCAGATGCAACTGCTTGAAACCACGGGCGGAAAAATCAATTTCCAGGCTTTCCAGGCCAACGCACGGGAAGTGCTCAAGGAGGCCAACGCTAGTCCCGTGTTCGGGGGTCGGGGAGCTTATACCCAATTCTCGGCCAACACGCCCCAGTACGAAATTGACATCGATCGCGAACGACTGTCCGCCCTGAATGTTGACTTCAAAGATGCGCTGGATGCGCTGGGAACCAGCTTTGGCTCCACCTATATCAACCAGTTCGTCCTGGGGCCACGCTTCTATCAGGTGTATGTCCAGCTTGATGGTAAATATCGCAACCAGACAGAGGATCTGAAGCAAATCTATGTGCGATCGAATACCGATCAGATGGTGTCCCTGGATCAACTGGTGACGATCAAACCCTACACCGGGCCAGCGATCATCAGTCACTTCAATGAATACCGCTCCATCCTGCTGCAGGGAAATCCCCAAACCGGTTTCAGTAGCGGCCAGGGGATTCAGACGATGGAAGCCGCTTACAAAGAGAAAGCACTACCCGGCATTGACTTTGCCTGGTCCGATCTGACCCGCCAGCAAGTTGCAGCAGGCAGTCTGGGGGCACTGATCTTCCTGTTCGGCATCATCCTGGTGTTTTTGATCCTGTCCGCTCAGTACGAGAGCTATGTCGATCCCACCATCATCCTGCTGACCGTACCTCTGGCTATTTTGGGAGGACTGGGACTGATCGCCCTGCGCCGATTTGTCGATCCCTTCCTGTCCAATGATGTGTACGTCAACATTGCGATGGTGATGCTGATTGGATTAGCCAGCAAGAATGCCATCTTGATCGTTGAGTTTGCGAATCAGGCCCACGAGCAGGGCAAAACCTTTTTCCAGTCTGCCGTAACTGCTGCAGAGGAACGGATTCGACCGATTCTGATGACCGCGTTTGCTGCCCTCGTCGGGTTTTGGCCGCTGGTTGTAGCTTCGGGAGCCGGAGCTAATGCCCGTCACTCTCTGGGAACGACGGTATTTGGAGGATTGCTGGTTTCTACCTTTTTGAGTTTGCTGGTGGTGCCTGTGCTGTATGTGGTGATTAAAAGTCTGGAAGCGCGATTTCTGGATAAGTCTCCCAGCCCTCCGGCTGCATCTACCACGGCTGAAGCACTTCCACCATCCGATGGGGCTGCGGAACCACCTCCAGAAGAGGCATGAGTTCCAGCCTTAACCCTGTTGATTGAACTGGTGACAAAGGCATGAATGGCAAGCGGATTATCTTTTCGGGCATGATGATAGCGCTGATTGGCACAGGGTTAGGTCTGGTACTGGCTACGCTCTTCCCAACCCCCTATCGGCATTTGGAAGTTTATCAAGATCTGGATCGGAAATACATGGTAATTGGGGGAATGGCAGGCTTCCTGTTAGGTAGTAGTCTGGAAGCGGTGCGGCAATTGTCACAGGACAGCGATCGCCAGG
Source organism: Oscillatoriales cyanobacterium bin_317 (assembly GCA_037442585.1). Classification (GTDB taxonomy): domain Bacteria; phylum Cyanobacteriota; class Cyanobacteriia; order Leptolyngbyales; family Leptolyngbyaceae; genus Leptodesmis. The sequence continues at coordinate 890 of JBBIQC010000002.1, read as the reverse complement.
ATCCCCAGTAACGTTTCAGACATTTTTTAGATATTTCTTGTTGATGAGGAGCGACATTAAGGACTGACATGAACACACTAAACCAACTGGTTTGGGCACATCAGCGAGACTGCTACAGGCAAAGATGCGGTAGCACTTGGGTGGTTGTTCTGCTGGGAGCGATCGTTGGAGGCAGCCTGTTTCCGGCCCCCTTGCTGGCTCAACCCCCCAATGCTCCCAACTCGAATCCGTCAAACTCTACAGATCAACCCTTCGAGGCTCCTGACCCAAAAGCTCGCAGTACCGAGGCCGTGAAACTCCAACCTGCCGTAGTGCCACCCAAACCAACCATTCCCCAACAGGCATTCGAACAGCAGAATCAGCAACCTGTCAAAATCTCGCTGGAGGAGGCAATTCAAACGGCGATCGATCGTAATCCCAATCTCAACGCCGTCCGCTGGGAGCTTGAAGAACGCAAAGGTCAACAACAGCAAGCCAGGGCAGGCTTGTATCCAACCGTCAGTTTGAGAGTCATCGGCAGCTACGCGGATTCTGCCAGCGCCAACGCCATTAACTCCCAAATTCCTCAATCCAGGAATAATCTCACCAATGCTCAAGTAGAAAGCGCCCTCACCGTACCAGGCGCTAATGGTCAACCCACCTTTAGCCAATCTCAGGCTAATCTTCTGTCTCCATTTATCGTCAACGCTTCCAATGGACTTTTGGATGCGTTCGACATTACTTTAGGCAATTCCGTCACGGGCACTGGCAACATCAATGTCAACTGGTATTTCTTCACCAGTGGCAGAGTTCAAAGCAACATCCGGGCCGCTTCCCAGAATGTGGAGGCATCCAAGTTTGGATATGAACAAGCCCGTCAGGAGTTGATTTACCAGGTCATCACCGCTTAC
>JBBIQC010000001.1:5326-40022 GCA_037442585.1 Oscillatoriales cyanobacterium bin_317 | reverse complement strand
GTGCCCGCAATAAACACCAGAGACTGAAGAGAAAAAAACAAACCAGGGCACCGTCCAGCATGGCTAACCGCCCATGTCGAACCACAGGCAGCCAGGTCAGATAAACTAAGGCGGCGAATACGGCAGGGGTACGCTTAACGAAAATTTCTCGGCCAATTCCATAGAGCAGGGAAACAGAAAGGGCGGTTAATAGTGCTCCTGGCAGGCGGGCCATCCATTCATTCACACCCCCAATCGCAAAACACTGAGCAATCAGGATATGGAGCAGCGTCGGTTTGTTGAGGTACGGTTGTCCTTCCAGAGTGGGATAGAGCCAGGTGAGGGAGCCAGCGGGGAAAGAGGCCGGGTTAGTGTGCGAACGCCAGATTTCCCGTGCTACCTGAGCTACGGTACCTTCGTCCCAGTCTCGCAGGGGTACCCCTCCCAGATTCACGGTCAGTAACAAAAGTGCGGCTGAGCCCAAGGCCACCATCCACAGGGGGTCTACCCAGGGCTGAAAGGTGATTCTTTTTAACTTGCCCAACGTGCTACCGTCCCAACTCCCCATCATTGAATGCTTTGCAGTTCCTTAATTGCTTTCATTATCCCACCTTGCCATTATCCTTTCTGTATCCAGTACAGACGTGATTAGTCGCGTCTCTACCCTTTCTCCTATTCTGGGTAGAAAATGGCAGAAGGCAGAAGGGAAAGCCTATTTTCATGATTGAGGGTGAGCGCAGATTATAACAGGCTTTCTAGGGATCATTTCTCAATAGGCGATCGGGATCGGTTGCAGAGTTTCCGCCGTTTGTCTGGTGGGTTGAGGTTGAGACCGGGGAGTCACTTTCACGAGTTGGTTGGGTTTGGTCAGCTGGCGAATCACGGGAGCCGATTTCTTAGTGGCCTTTGATGCCGCCAGGACAATTCTCCGTTGCCCTTTCTGGTTGGGGCGATGGAGCGATCGCGCTTGAGGACTGGCGATCGCGGATTGAACCGTCTCCAGGGAAATGGGATCTTTACTATCAGCAGGGAGATCGACGACTGTCAAATACCCTGTAAAGTTTTTCCCGCCCGCTGTTTGCAGGGTGCGCAAAATTTTTGGCATATCGGATTTCAGCAATTGGCCCCGATCGCTGTACAGTTCCAGGGCCGACAGACAGCCGATGGTTGGGTTCCACTCATAGCTGTTGGGATAGTTCTTGTCCTTACCGCTGAAGAAGTCAGGAGATTCACCGGAACCATGAATACGGAACAGACTGCGGCCCGATCGTCCCGCCCAGTAGGTTTGCTGGATAGGACGGTAACTGCGCCAGGACGGAGGTAACAATGCCTGATAATCTTCCAAACTGCCCGTGAACGCTCCGGGACGACCAGGGATAAATTGCTTGGCTCCGGGTTCAAAGGGAACAAACAGGTTCACCAGCGGAAACTGACCGTAGGCCCGGAAAAATTCATCGTTGTGTTGGGATACGGTGCCCTCAATCCGATAGATGCCCTGGGGGGTTTGGCCTCTGGTGAAATTCCAGCCCAGGCCATGAATCGATTCCAGCAACAAGGGGACTGACCAGAGTTGGCCATCTTGCTTGACAAACTCACCGTTGCGGTCTTTCAGAATGGCTCGACAGAGGACTCTCCGGTTGGGGCGACAGAGGACATACAGATGCAGTTGTTGCGGTGCGATCGTCCAGGTCAACAGATCCCGCAACGGCGGTAGCGGCTGAGGAGTGGTGGCATCATCAATTTCCTGCAAGGTGGTCTGCAAAAGCACATTGGTCGTCCATCCGGGAAAGCGAGATTTGACCTGATTTCCCATCCGTTGCAGTTCCGTGGCAACCATCCCTCCCTTAGCCAATCCCGATAGAGAAACCGCTACCCATTCGGGATCGCTACTCTGCTCGATCGTCTCTAAAAACCGCTGGCCAATGGAGCCATAAAAGTTGGGATCGCTGAGATAAAGCTGCGTCCCAACCTTCATGGCCATGTCCACAATTGCCTTTTCTGCATCCGATAGATTGGGACGAACCGTTTGCGCCAGAATTTTGTTGAGGGCTTCGGCGACAAACGGTTCCTGCGGTTCTACGACTGCCGTTGTCCAGAGCAAATGCCGCCAGTGAGATTGATTGGTCTTTTGCAGCGGGAACTGTTCCAGGTCAAAGTTGTCTGGCCGAATCTGGCGTACCTGTTGCTGGCGTTGGAGAACCCTGGCTGAGGAAGTGGCTTGAGGTTGCTTCTGAGCGGTCGCTGGGGTATCTAAAATGCCCGCATTGGATCTGGGGGCAGGCTTGATGGCTAACCCTAAAAGAAGCAGGGCACTGGCGGCGGCGATCGCCTTTACAGTGCGTGGGTGGGCCAAAATGCGGGAGGTAAGGGGGGAGTGGAGGAAGCGTCTCATCGTAACGATTCAGACACGAAATGGAACTGAGCGATGGATACGAAGATTCCCTACTTTCTAACATTCCTGTCCCTGAAAACCAAACTGTTTAAAAACCGCAAAAAACTACTGACAAGATTTTCCGGGAAGGAACATCAGAATTGCTTTGGAATTCTTCATAAATTGAGCCACTGTGGTACTATCTGGATGGCTAAAGTGGCTTATTGCAACCAACTAGCCCTTTCATGGTGGTGAGGAGATGACAGGAGTGCAAAATAATACATCGTTCGGAGGGTCGGGTACGCATCCCTTGCGTAGTCCATTTGAACCCATCCGTGTGGGTGTGATTGGGGTTGGCAATATGGGACAGCACCACGCCCGCATCCTGAGCATGTTAAAGGATGTAGAAATGGTGGGGGTTTCAGATGTCAATGTGGAGCGAGGAATTGATACAGCCAGCAAGTACCGGGTGCGCTTCTTTGAAGACTACCGGGATCTGTTGCCCCACGTTGATGCAGTCTGTGTTGCCGTTCCTACCCGCCTACACCACAGCGTTGGCATGGCGTGTTTACAGGCCGGAGTGCATGTACTGATTGAAAAACCGATCGCGGCCAGCATTGTGGAAGCGGAATCTTTAGTGAATGCCGCTGCCGAGTCTCAATGTATTCTCCAGGTCGGCCATATTGAGCGGTTTAACCCAGCCTTCCAGGAATTGAGCAAGGTGCTGAAAACCGAAGAATTGCTGGCCTTAGAAGCTCACCGAATGAGTCCCTATTCGCAGCGGGCCAATGATGTCTCGGTCGTCCTCGACCTGATGATTCATGACATTGATTTGCTGCTGGAACTGGCTGCGGCTCCTGTGGTCAGATTAACCGCCAGCGGTAGTCGTGCTTCCGGTTCCGGCTATCTGGATTACGTCACGGCGACCTTGGGATTTGCCAATGGTATTGTCGCCACCCTGACTTCCAGCAAAGTTACCCACCGCAAAATTCGACGGATTGCGGCTCACTGCAAGAACTCCCTGACTGAAGCCGACTTCCTGAATCACGAAATCCTGATCCATCGGCAAACGACTGCTAACTGCATGACCGATTACGGCCAGGTACTCTATCGACAAGATGGCTTGATCGAAAAGGTCTACACCAGCAATATCGAGCCACTGCACGCCGAGCTAGAACATTTTGTCGCCTGTGTGCGGGGAGGCAATCAACCTTCTGTCGGAGGAGAACAGGCTCTCAAAGCCTTGCGTTTAGCCAGCCTGATTGAACAAATTGCCCTGGATGGTCAACCCTGGCAGCAAGATTTGGAGGTTCATACGCCTCATCTTCCTGTAGTGGCGGTATAAAGGCAGAAAACGGGGAAAGCAGAAGGCAGAAGCAGGACAGCTTATCCTTGAAATACCATTCTCCAAAGAATTTAGGAATGGATGTTGCCTTCTGCCCTCTGTTTGAATTCCTACCTAGCGATCGCTACTGTCTGTTTTGCCGGACTGTTTTGCCGGAACTTCAACTAAAAAGGTTGTCCCCTGACCGGGTTGCGACTCACAGTTGAACATACCTCCATGCTTTTCTACGACAATTTTGTAACTGATGGAAAGCCCTAACCCGGTACCCTTCCCTACGGGTTTGGTGGTGAAGAAAGGATCAAAGATTCGCTGTCTTACGGCTTCCGGTATTCCCGGCCCATTGTCAGAAAATCGAATTTGTACCCGCTGATCGTCCGTGATCTGAGTTTGAATTCGAATGGTGGGTGAGCTGCAGGGCAGTTCAGAGTCAGGGAGGGAATGGGAGCGATCGCATGTATCCCCCGTTCCGTTGGTTTGTGCCCAGTGTCCATTACTGTGAGCATCCTCCAAGGCTTCGATCGCATTGCCTAAAACATTCATAAATACCTGGTTAAGTTGCCCTGCATAACACTCCACCAGTGGCAGATTGCCGTAGTCCTTGATAATCGTAATCTCCGGACGATCGGATTTTGGCTTCAGTCGGTATTGCAAGATCAGTAGGGTACTATCAATCCCATCATGGATATCGACAGGCTTCATTTCTGCCTGATCCAGACGGGAGAAGTTGCGGAGAGACAAAACAATTTGCCGGATGCGATCGGCCCCAAGCCTCATCGAAGACAGGGTTTTTTGCAAATCCTCAGTGAGGAATTCCAGATCAATGTCCTCGGCGCGATCGCAAATGGCTTGAACCGGAGTTGGATAATGCTGCTGATAAAGCTCCACCAAACCCAGCAAATCTTGAGCATAGCTACTGACATGAGCTAGATTTCCGTAAATAAAATTCACCGGGTTATTAATTTCATGGGCAACTCCAGCGACCAACTGACCCAGGCTGGACATTTTCTCCGTTTGAATCAAATGAGTTTGTGCCTGTTTCAGATCATCCAGGGCCTGGGCTAATTGCTTGGTTTGGTGCTGAGTTTGAGCAAGTAAGTCAGCCTGTTGATAGGCCACCCCCAGTTGTCCAGCCACCTGAGTGAAAAAATTCACTTCCGACTCTGTCCACTGCCGGGGAGCAGCATGCTGGTAAGCGGCCAACAGTCCCCATAGGGTGCGGCCAACAAAAATTGGAGCAATCAACTGAGCCTTGATCTGAAATTGCGCCAGGATATCCAGGTGGCAATCGGCAAACCCAGCCTGGTTCACATCATGCACCACCAGCACCTCATGGTTGCGGTAGCGGCCTCCCTGCGTGTCTTGCAAGTAGGTGTCATTCCAAACGGTGCTGGTACCCAATTGTTGATTTTCTTTCCAGGCAGGATTGGCCGCCTCAAAATTGCTCACAAATTGGCCGCCCCAATCGGCATTAAAGCGGTAAACGGCGACGCGATCGGCCCCCAATAAATGACAGGCACCCTGGGTTGCGCTTTGAAAAATCGTCTCTACATCCAGGGACTCTCGCATCTTGGCCACCACATCAAACAACATCTGCTGTTGTTCAGCGATGCGCCGTAATTCCGTGGCTTGTTGTTGGGTTTGAGCCAGTAATTCTCCTTGCTGTAGGGCTATATCCAGTTGGATCGCAATCTGAGTCACAAATTGAATGTCCATAGCGCTCCAGGTTCGCGCCCCTGTACAGCTATGCACACCCAGTAAACCCCACAATTCATCGCCTTTGCGCAGTGGTACGAGGAGCTTGGCAACTACTTGCAGGCGGGTCAGCAAGTCCAGATGGCAATCCTCTAGTTCGGCATCGTGAATGTTAGACACAGCCTGAATTTTGCCCTGCTGATACTGGAGCGCATATTGCTCACCAAAACAGTGATTATCAAATACTTTCCCCAGGGCTGGCTCAAAGGGGGGGACGACGGCTTCGGCGATCACCTGGCCAGAGGCAAAATTGGAGGTTGGATCCAGACGGACAATGATCACTCGATCGACCTGGAGCGATCGCTGCACTTCTGTTACTGCCGTTTTGAAAATATGGTCTAAATCCAGGGATCTCCGGATTTTGGTGATGACCCGCAGCAATACGGCCTGTTGTTCTCCTACCAGCTTTAGTTCAGCAGTACGCTTTTCCACCTGAGATTCCAACTGAGTGTTAAAGGCTTGCAATTGTTGGTGTATTGCATATTGTTGGATGGCTGTAGCAAACTGATTACCTAATATCTGAAGCAATTCCACATCAGTTTTAGTCCATTGATGCAGTTCCCTCTGTTTGGATTCCTTCCAGACTTCAAAAGATAGACGAGGTTGCATCTGCCGTTCATCCGGGTCAAACCAACCTGCCCACAGCGTCTCAATTTCATTTTCAGGGCGAAAAATAGTTAAGTAACCCAGAAGTTGGTGACGATATTGCAATGGAACAGCCAAAATGCCGCGAATTTTCGTGGATCTGAAAGCAGACTGCACATTGCATAATTCAGGCACCTGATATAAATCTGGAATCACCCAGGGTTGCCCAGCTTGGGTTGCGAAGTGCTCTTGCCAGGTGGGATATTGCTCAATGCACTGAAATCGCGCCTGTTCGGAGAAAATCGGTTGCATCCCATAGCTATACAGCATCCCTGTTGTCGTTGGAGGCTGACTGTCTACTGCAATATCTGCTGCTGTATTCAAGACGGCAGGCAGCAAGTACAATCTTCCACCCACCCCATTCAGGGCTGCAACGGTTTCTTCTAAAGCAGTTTCCAGTTCAATGGTAGACAGGGAGTGCAACAAGTTAGCAATCCGATTGATGGTGGCTTCCCGTTGCGCTTTTTCCTGGGCCTGAGCCAGTAATTCAGCTTGCGCGATCGCGACTGCAAACTGGTTCACTACCATTTGCAACATCTGTAGCTCTTCCAGGGGAATGTCTCGCGCTTCTGCATGGTGAGCTACCAATAACCCCCACAGGTGGTTCTGATGGACGATCGGTACAACGACTGAAGATTGCACTCCCATTGCCGTCAAGTACTTTTGATGACAGGGATCGACCTGACGGTAGGCAATTTCTTCGGCATCCAGAGTTATATCCGCTTCGGGTAGAACGCTTTGCCCAATTTTCCCCGTAGCTACATTTACAATTGAACGCACCTTTGACCGAACAAAGAGTTCACGATGGCAAGCGGGAATATCATCTGCGGGAAAATTTAAACCTAATAAGGAAGGTAATCGCTGCAAATCAACCGATTCAGCAATCACCTGGCCGCTCTCGTTGGGATGGAATTTATACACCATCACGCGATCGCTCTGCAAAAAGAGTCTTACCTCATTTACGGCAGCCTGCAAAATACTCTGCAGGTCTAGCGATCGTTGGATGCGATCAGTAATACAACTCAGAAGATCACTCAATTTCCGATCCTCTGAATGCGGCTCACTAGTGCTGTGCATTTTCAATTTTTTCCCGACCAACTACTTTTGTCCTGTGAGTTCTTGAGAGATGTTACAAACAATACTTTGCGCTCAGTATGGGCAAATCTCTGGACGAAATAACCCAGGCATGGCCGGATTTTGAGGGACTTTTTACTGTTGAAAAAAGGATTTCAGTCAGGTCGATAGTTAGAATTGCAAGCGATTAAAATCTACTGGCATTTAAAGATTGCACTGCTTTCAGAAAGTAAATTCAGTATTCTGGGGAATTCTGGTGATAATAGACTGCATGCCTTTTGGGATTGGGCCAGCATCCACCCGGTCAAAACGTCTCTATGCTCTCTAGCTTTGAACGCTTACTATTTATTCGTGAAGTCCCCATTTTTAAGGAATTGCGGGATGACTTTTTAGTGAGACTGGCTTCTGTCATGAATGAACTCGCTTTTCCGGCCAATCACAGGATCTTCAGGAAGGGGCAGGAGGGGCGATCGCTCTACATTGTTGTTTCGGGGCGGGTACGGGTTCACATTGAGGATCGGGAACTGGTACAGCTTGAGCAGGGAGCATGTTTTGGTGAAATGTCTTTGTTTGATGCAGAGCCACGATCGGCCTCCGTGACCACCCTTCTCCCCTCGGAGTGCTTAATATTAACCCAGCAGCAATTGTATGAAGCGATTGAGGAAACCCCAGGAATTGCCGTTAACATTATTCGCCTGCTATCCCGTCGCATTCGGGAACTGAATCAGAAAATGGAAGCAATGCAACATTCACTGGTAGCTCCCCCTCCACCCAGCCGCATTTATAAGTCAACTCAGATTGGTTAAGCCGCTCTCATAATTCTTTAAGCCGTTTCCATCCAATCAAAAATCTTATCCAGATCCTCCAGGGTAATCAGCCCATACTGCCAGAGAATCATGGGCAGCAGGTTGGGAGTAGACTCCTGCTGATGGCGCAGGGCGATCGCAATGGAGCGCTCAGGAATTGCCAACTCTTCCTGCAAAAACTCAATTAACCGGGCATTCACAGTTCCTCCTGGAAATGGATCCATATTCTTAAAAAATTTTACATCTTGTGTAAAGTTTTGAAACAAACTCTCAGTTTTCTATAGGTTAACTAAGCGTACACGATTTTTTAATCGTTGGATAAGTAAAATCAACTAAATTTCTGTGATTTTGCTCATTTACTTGCAGCGAAATACGCCTTTTTACGCAGATATACGTATATCAGGATCGGTGGAATGATACCACAACGACTTCCAGCCCTTGGGGGACACCGTTCCCATGATTCAAGCTTGAACCCGATCGCCAATGATGAATCGCTCGTATCAGCTCATGCGGAGTATTTCCTTTGCTGTGTATATTTTCTCGAAGAAATATTTTGATCAGATAAAGTTTGTTGGAAATGGGAATTGTAGATATATCCCTTAGCTATTTTTAGTACTTGCCATGGCTGAAGTTATCCAGATCACGGAGTCAGCGATCGGAATGCCTTCCTTACCTGCGTTTTTAGCTTATGCTCCTATAGCAGTGGCAGTGCTAGATAACCAGTTGAACTACCTGTGCACCAGCCGCCAGTGGCGTGCGAGTGGGGGATGGGATGAGGCCGATCTGCTGGGTCAATCCCATCTGGAAACGGTTTCCCATGAGTCAGATGAGTGGCGGCTTTTCTACCAACAAAGCCTGACGGAAGGGACAGTAGCCCAACGAGAAGAATTTACCCAAATTTCACCAACGGCAACTGGCTGGCTCAATTGGCGAGTCAGTCCCTGGTGGGAGGCGAGTGGCAATCCGGGTGGGCTAATTGTACTGCGAGAGGATATTACCGCCCAGAAACTGGCGGTCCTGGAAAGCTACTCCAGGGCACAGGACGATCGCGCCTTGATTGAAGCGGCTCTCACGGAAAGTGAAGAAAAGTTCCGTCGTCTGGTTGAATCCGCTAACGATCTGACCTACATGATCGGTCTGGATGGCAACTTTACCTATCTTTCTCCCCAATTTCACGAGATGTGGGGGTATGAATTAGCCGACTTTGAGGGCAAATCCTTTGCCGAAATTGTGCATCCAGAGGATATGGCGAAAGTTATCCGCTCGGCACAATGGGTGATGCAGACGCGACAACGGGATTCTGGTCTGGAGTTTCGCACTCAACGCAAGGATGGATCCTGGTGTTGGATTGTTTGTAATAGTTCACCGATTGTTGATGCGAATGGCAATGTGGTGGGGTTACAAGGTATTGCTCGCGATGTCAGCGATCGCAAACAAGCAGAACTACAACTGCAACAATCTGAAGCCAAGTTGCGGCAGCAAGCCCAGGAACTCACTACCACGTTGCAAAAATTGCAGACTACGCAATTGCAATTAATCCAGAGTGAAAAAATGTCCAGCCTGGGACAACTGGTGGCTGGAGTCGCCCATGAGATTAATAACCCGGTCAACTTTATCTATGGGAATGTGATCCATGCAGGTGAGTATGTGCAAGACCTTTTGAAGCTGCTTAAGTTGTACTATGAGCACTACCCGCATCCAGACACAGCCATTCAAACCGCCATTGAGGACGTTGATCTAGACTTCCTGATGCAGGATTTACCCAAAGTGCTGGCATCCATGAAAGTAGGGGCCGATCGCATCCGGCAGATTGTGCTGTCACTACGCACGTTTTCGCGCATGGATGAAGCAGAACTTAAACAGGTAGACATCCACGATGGCATCGATAGCACCCTGATGATCTTGGAGCATCGCCTGAAAGCAAAGGACGACCATCCTGCCATTCAAGTCATCAAAAACTACAGCCCCCTGCCCCTGATTGAATGCTTTGCTGGGGAACTCAACCAGGTGTTTATGAATATTTTGACGAATGCGATCGATGCACTCAATGAAGTCAGATTCACCACCCCAGCCGACTTCAGGCCAACGATTACGCTAACGACTTGGCAAACAGAGTCCAATCAAATTGCCATTCAAATTGCGGACAATGGCCCAGGCATCCCTGAATCCATCAAAACCCGACTCTTTGACCCGTTCTTCACCACCAAACCCGTTGGTAAAGGAACTGGAATGGGGCTTTCGATTAGCTATCAAATCATTACCGAGCGTCATGGTGGCTCGTTGCAGTGCAATTCTGCTCTTGGCCAGGGGGCGGAATTTGTGATCTCAATCCCCATCAAACAAGCCACCTAAATCACCTACAGTTTACGTCCAGTGATCAGGCTCCAATAGCCATTGGGAATGATCTGAATAGCAGCAAAACCAGCCTGCTCCAGCATCCCCACCAGTTCCGATCGAGAATACTGCTGTCCTTCTGTCCATAGCATCATGGCGGTGTTGTAATTTGCAGCGGCCAGTGGGCCAGTCTTGGTGTCATTCAACAGCATCTCATGCAGGAGAATCCGTCCTCCCGACGGTAAACTCTCAAAGCTTTTGCGGGTTAAAAATTCTCCTTTTTCCGGCGGCCAGTCATGATAGATATCGGCATAAAAGTGGAGATCCGCCTGGGGAAAATCATCCTGCCACATATCCAGGGGTTGAGTGGCAATTCGGGATTGCAAATGATGACCCGCAATCAACTCATCAGCCACCTGGCACACGGGTGGTAAATCCGCAACGATCGCTCGTAATGGGGGTGATTGCAGTACGGCAGCGATCGCATGAGCACCCGATCCACCGCCAATATCCAGCAGTACCCGATGTTCAGACAAATCAAAGATCTTTGTCCAGGCCAGAGCCGCGCCCATACTATGCCCATGCATCGCCAGGGTAAACGCCCGTGCCAGTGCCGCTTGCTCTTCATGGGATTGAAACAGCTTGCCATTGGCGTAGACCTGGGATGAGTTGGTCAGGATAGCTTTTTGCAAACTGGGATAGCTGTTGACCTGATGATTGGCGGCCACCATAGTCAAGAAGCCACCAAAATAAGTCGGGCTGGTTGCCAATAAGTAGTCCTGAGCGAGTTGCGTCAGCCTATAATAACCGCGATCGACCTGCACTAACTCCATCGAACCGCAGGCGGTCAACATGGCCTGGGTTGCCCGATGAGCCAGATTCAGAGCCTCGGCAATCTTTTCTAATGTTTGTGGCTTTTGTGCCAGTAGGGGAAACAACCCCAGATCATGAGCAACCAGCAGCATGTGATAGTTGAAATGCCCCAAAACAATATCCCACAGTCGGCTCTCATTACTTTTGGGGCGTTGGATCGGTGCCACCTGATCGCGATCGCTCTCTAATATCACTTGACTCATACAATCTCCTCTTCTGCCTGAGTAAACAGTCTGCCTGGGTCAATACAATTGCCAGAAATTACCAGAAAAGCCGAGGAATCCGGCATTAACCTGATCCTCGGCTATCAGCCTTCAAAAATCTTCCAGTGAGCAAGATCTCATAGAACCAGCCATCTAACCTACAGAGGCCAACTGTTTATCAGATTGCCAGGGTTGTTGATCCAGTTCCAACAGCATGTAGTCAAACATGGCTACAATTTGTTCAAAGATTAATTGATAGTTGTGCTTGACAGTTTCCAGATCTGCATCGCTATGGATATTGCGGGCAATTACTTGCAACAGATCAGCCTGATGATCGGGGTCAAGTTCGCTGTGAATATGGAAATATTCAATCCCATGATCTGTGATGCCATTAAAGGTCTGACGCAGACCTTTGATATACATGGGGAAGAGATCGGGAAGGACGGTTTCAATCGCCAAAAACGAGCGAGAACACCCACTAGAGGCTCATTCGGATCGACATGAAACCGCTTGAATGCCAGGGCTGGAATCCGGCTGCTGCCGTCATCTTCATGGACTGAGATATTTTCACAGCCGATCGCTTGCATAAAGCGAATATAGAGATTGACATGGGCTTTTTTAACGTCCAAACAACCATGCTCAGTGTAGATATTGTCAATCAATACGACTCGATCTTCTACATCGGAGGCCATCGCGATCGCCATCAAAAATGACTGATTAAAGCGATTGGATCCGGGGAGCATTTTTTTAGCCCACCAGCGAATTTGCTCGGCATTAAATCCACCCTGAGAAAAGCGGATCATAAATGGATGACCGCACAGATTATAAGGTTGGGAGAGCGGTTTCAAAACATTCGAAAGGGTTTCAACCGTAAACATGTCGTCTGCTCCAGATGAATGCAAAGTAGATGCAAATGGATTACCAAAATATATTAAAAAAAAGCTTAAACGAATCAATTGAATATAGCCAGTACTCTGACTGGCATAAACGATAAAAATATAAAATTACAATTGAGCAATGCTATAAGATTAGTGAATTTACATATTTTGTGGCGGAAATATAAGTTACAAATAGACTGAAAAAGCTGTATTGTTTAAGACAAAAATTCATTACATACCAATATTCAGTAGATAGATTTAATTACTCACAGAATGGGTTAACGCATTGTCACTCATTTGGGTGATGAGTTTTATGCTGATAGCTAACCTGCAGAATTTTCAACTTAAATTCGTTGTCACATGAATTAACCACAAATCCTAAGCTGTGTTTTAAAAGCCTTCGATCCTCCCTACCCTTCCTTAACAAGGAGGGAACCGAGCCGTTGGAAGTCCCCCTTTTTAAGGGGGATTTAGGGGGATCGCTACAAAATCAATTAAAAACCAAAAGGTTTTAAAGCACACCCTAAAGGGTGGGCTCTGTCTACAGAACCTTACGCCATTGAGGAAAGTGTCCACCTTACCGAAAATTGCTTAAAGACCGTGGCTTTTGCCAATCATCCAGTGCCGCCGGAAGAAGCGAGATAAAGAAGACTCGCTGAGGGTAAGACAGATGGGCCGACCGTGGGGACAGGTACGGGGATTCCGGGTTTGCTGCCATTGATCGAGTAAGGTTTGCATTTCCGATAAGGTCAGGGGCGTACCATTTCGAATTGCACTGCGGCAGGCGATCGCGGCCTGGGCTGTGGGTAAATCTCCCCCCAAACTGAGTTCCAGCAAAGCATCCGCACAGTCTTGCCGATCGGCCACCATCTCCGGGGCCGATCGCACGACCCAGGTTTGTTCACCGAAGGCTTCTACTTCCAGTCCCAACCGTTGCAACTGTTCTAGCTGGGCGGGGGTGAGTTGGTTCAAGATGATGGGAGTAGGTAAAGGAACAATCTGCCAGCGATCTACCAACTGCTCATACAGCACTCGTTCATGGACAATATGTTGTTCCAGCAGCCAGATTCCCTCAGCGTGTTCTGCCAGAATGTAGGTTTGGTGTACCTGAGCGATCGCTTTTAAGGACTTCAACCCGGATGCCTGGTTGATGACTTCTTCTGTTTCAGCCTCACTCCCACTCTGCTCCACAGCATATTCCCCTGCAGTTTCTGCCGTTTTCAACAGTTGCCCCAACCGCCTGGAATGAAAACTTTCCGGGAGAGTATTTGGGTTGAGTTGTAGAGTTTGTGCGATCGCCGCCACAATCTGCTCACACCAGAACTTCAAGTGATGCAAATAGACTTCTGATTTGGCGGGATGGCGATTCCAGTCCACCTGCTCCGGTGGAACTTGTAACTGTACGATGCAGACAGGATAGCGATCGCGGGGTAAGGTACGGCGAAACCCCGTCAAAATCGCCTGTTCTAACTCCGGTAAATGGACAAATCGGCCATTGATCGCAACGCGAATCCAGTCCGCCCGATGACGATGACAGCGATCGGGCAATCCCAACAACACATACAGGGAGCGACTGCCCAGGAACAGGTCAGACGTGGACAGGCTGCCATTTTCTACGGGTTGAACGTCAATCTCCAGTTCTCGCAAATCATGAACCTGCACATCTCTCAGCACTTGCGGCAGAATTTCACGGGCTGTAGCACCGGCAAACAAAGTAAACCAGTCTCGCTCATTTTGCTGCACATGCCAGGTGACATGAGGATGACCCAGGGCCAATTGGTGAATGGTCGCCTGTACCGCTTTTAGCTGTTGGGTAAACGAAGGCAAGCCCTGACGACGTGCCGGTAAATTAGCGAACAATTGATCCACGGTGACGATCGTTCCCGGAGCGATCGCCACAGGGCGAGTCTGCACCGCTTCACCCAGGGAATTGTAGGTCACCAGCCAGCCTTCTCCGGCTTCCAGATCAGGGGCTGTCCCCTTGGCAGCCGGGGCGATCGGGCGACTGGCAATGGCCAATTCCGCCAATTGCGCCAGACTATACAGGGCTTCTCCCCGAAATCCCAGGCTGGTGATGTGCCAGAGATCGGCCCGATCGCGAATTTTGCTGGTGCTATGGGGAGAGGCCGCTTGCTGTAAATCCTGTAACCCCATGCCGGTTCCATTATCGGCAACCCGGACTCGCCATTGATCGGGCCAGAGGGCGATCGTAATCCGCGTGGCTCCGGCATCCAGCGCATTTTCTGCCAGCTCTCGCACGACCGCTGCCAGCGAATCAATCACCTCACCCGCCGCAATCAGATGCACGACTTCGACAGGTAGCGGTTCAATCCCGGATTGCATAAGCCTTAGCCACTCTAGTCCTAGAAACCGGGTTGCTGCCTTCACATCAAGATTTCTTTGGCTTGCTTTAGAAGCCACATCTTAGAAAGCGGATTTCTGCCTTGAGAACATCAAGATCGCTGACCTTCTCGGAAAGAAACCCAGCTTCTAGACCAAACTACAAAACCGTATTTTGGGCCGTCGTCGTGGGAGACACGAGAGACTGACCACTGGCATGAGAGCTGGCATCAAACTGTTTTTCTTCAACGGCTCCCGGTTCCCCCATAAGTTGGGGTTTTTCCTCATTATGACTTACCAACACGGCTCCTGCGTCTCCGGCCCGCACTACCACCTGTTTGTTGGCTTCCCAGGTGCGTTGGGTTCCCTCAGGTAAAACTCCCTCAAACTCTGTTTTACCATCCACAGTGATGCGTAACCAGGATTGGGCCGTCAACGTCAATCCCACTCGTACAAGCTTACCAGACGTGGTTGGAGCTATTTTTTTAGCAGCAGTTTTACCAATTTGAGTGGGGGCAGGAGGGCCATAAAACTCAGTCGAGCCGGGAGCAACATACTGACCGGGTGAAACGGGTTTTGTCAAATACGCATAGCGGCCTGCCTGACTGGCAGAGCGATTCAGGGTATAAGATAAACCACTGACCGCGCCCACCACGAGCAGCATATACAGAACATAGAGATGGAGTGGCCGCAATTGAGCTTTGAAGGTACTCTTCCAGGTGGGCTTCACTGGCCTGATGATGGCTCCCGTGGGAAAAGCATTAGCAAGCTCTGCGCCATCAGCCCCGATCGCATCCGCATAGCGACGAATAAAGCCCTGAATATAAACAGGCTCAGGCAACTGTTCTAAATTCCCGTCTTCGATCGCCTGCAGCGTGCGGACAGGAATTTTGGTGATCGAGGCGACTGTTTCCAGCGATAATTCCTGAAGTTGTCGCACCTGACGTAGATAAGCACCAATTTCTCTCAGGAGTTCTGCCTGTTCATTGCCCATCTTTTGAAGAGCCTGATTTTTCATACACTGCACTCCTCACGTTTCATTGGCTCCCTATTATTAATAAATGTTAGGGCAATTTGGGAGTTCAAGAAACCCACCTCCGTATCAGTTAAAGGGCGGTAGCACCCTGGTAGAACCTCGGGTACTCCAGGGTTTTGTAGCCGAATTGGCCCGATCGCAGTGCGATGTAACTGCAAAACGGGATGACCTAACTGATCGGCTACCCGGCGAATTTGCCGATTGCGACCTTCCTTCAGCACGATTTCCAGTAACGTCTTGCGATCGGGATGGCGCTGCACCACAGAAACTTGGGCAGGTAAGGTTTTACGGCCTTCCAGCAGGATTCCCTGCCGCCACTGGCGCAATGTCTCCTGAGTCGGATAGCCCGCCACCCAGACCCGGTAAGTCTTAGGAATGTGATGACGGGGATGGGTCAGGTAAAAGGTCAGGTCACCATCGTTGGTCAGCAACAACGCGCCTGTAGACTCAGCATCCAATCGTCCCACGGGATGCAGTCCCTGTCCCTGCTGCAAGTCTTTGGGCAACAGATCGAGAACAGTACGACGACCCCAGGGATCGTCACAGGTAGATACGACTCCTGCTGGTTTATTCAGCAATAAGTACAGCGGGTCGGGCTGAATGGCGGGACTCACCAACACTCCATCCACACAAATGCGATCGCGCTCAGGATCCACCTTCTGCCCCAGATGGGCAATTTCATGATTAACCTGGATTCGTCCCTGCCTGATCAGTTGCTCAGCCTGACGGCGGGAAGCCACGCCCCAACTCGATAACACTTTTTGTAACCGCTCATCCATGACACCACCTTAACAATTCTCAGCACTGAATAAAAGATGGGGAAAGCCCTTCTTTGGAAGGGGGGAATAACCGCTCATGTCATTATTCCTGATCCATTTGCGGCTGGGGCAAGTGGATTTGTAGCCATGCTCCTCCGGTTTCGGGATGGTTACTGGCTGAGACTTGTCCCCGATGGGCTTCCACGATGTGCTTGACGATCGCCAGACCCAAGCCGGTACTGTTACCTGATTGCCGAGATGAGGGGGCGGTCGCGGGATCGTTAAAGTACGATGGCTCAGGGAATTTGGGATCGGAGCCAGCAATGCCATGACGGGTACGGGAGGGATCAGCCCGATAAAACCGTTCAAAGACGAAGGGCAAAGCGCTGTCTGGAAAGCCGGGGCCAGCATCAATGAAATCCAACTGAATCTCTGGTATTGGCGCTGATTCAACCGCTGACTGAAGCTGCAATCGAACTTGAATTTTTTGGTGAGGCGGACTGTATTTAATACTGTTGTCAAAAAGGTTGATGAACGCCCGATAGAGCCATGCTTCATCCCCCTGAGTTACTAACTGGTCGGGGCCAATGTAATCTAATTGGACTTGTTTGGCTCGGGCTAAAGGTTCCAGACTCAGCCATGCTGAATGAATTAATGGCACCAGATCAATTAATTTACAGGTCAGACGAGCCGTGGAGTGCCCCTGCAGTTGGTTCAGGTCGAGCAGATCCTGGACTAAATTGCTGAGACGGATGGTTTCCTGCAACAAGCGGCCAATCCATTCCCGACCTGGAGAATCGACCCGGCTTTGTAGGGTTTCGGCAACTAATCGGATGGAAGTCAGGGGCGTTTTCAACTCGTGGGCCACATCGGAGATCCAGCGATCGCGCTGCTGGGCCAATTTCACTGTTTCCTCACGGCTTTCTAAAAACACCGCAATACGCCCCTCCGCCAGCGGAAAGCCGTATCCCCGCAGAGGTCGGGATTGCTGCTGCGACAACTTCGTGAAATCGGCATTGACGGGGTGGAACAACCACTCACTTTGACAGGGTTTCTGAGCCTGACGGGTTTCCTCCACCAGGGCATCTAATTCATAGGAACGCACCAGTTCCAAGAGTAACCGTGGGGTTGTGATCTGGTAGTTTTGCAGACTGAGTAATTCACAGGCTTTGGGGTTACAGGAGAGTAACTGATTATCCTCATCCACCTGTAAGAACCCGATCGGAGCTACCTGAACCAGGTACTGCAAATCCTGCAGATCTTGCTCCAGACTCCAGTGGGCCTGCTGATAGGCGGCGATCGCCCGCGTTAACCGGGAGGTAGAAGAAAACGGTAAACTGAGCAGATCGGGTCGAAGTTGCTGGACAATCCGTCGGAGTTTCAGATTCAGGCGCAGCCAATACCAACCGAACAGGGCTAACCCAACACCTAGTCCCAGCAGAAACCCTACATTCATAGTTTTTTGCAGCTCGACTTCAGCCGGGATTTCATCCTCGCTGGCAACCTTAACTTAATTAGTGACCAGAGATGGATGAAAGCAGAATTACCGCTATTTTAAGCCCACAGCTATGCAAACGGTATTTCTTAGAGATATTCCATCAGAACATCTCTATAAACAAAAAACAAAAACGATTTCTAGCTCTTGATCCCGATTTCCTCACTGCTGAGGATTCCATCTTCTAAGTAGGCTACATGGTCTGCCACGTCTACAAGGCGGGGATCGTGAGTCACAATTAAGACGGTGCGGCCCCCTTCCTTAGCCAGTTGGCGCAGCAGTGCAATCACTGCATGACCACTGTGGGAATCCAGGGAAGCGGTAGGTTCGTCGGCCATGATCAATTTGGGATCTCCGGCCAGCGCACGGGCGATCGCCACCCGCTGCTTTTGACCACCCGACAAATCACGGGGCAGGTAATCGACCCGGTCTGCCAAACCCACTTGAGCCAACAGTTTCTGTGCCTGACGACGCATTTCCCGACCATGAATACCTTTCATCCGCAGGGCAACTTCCACATTCTCAGATGCTGTTAGCGCAGGAAAGAGATTAAACCCCTGAAAGATGAAGCCAAGGTTGTGCAGGCGAAATTTTGCCAGGGCCTCTTTAGAGAGAGTGGTAATTTCTTGCCCCAGGAGGCGCACACTACCAGAAGTAGGAGTCAATATTCCGGCCAGAATCGACAAAAGCGTTGTTTTACCCGATCCAGAAGGCCCCATCAGGAGCTGGATATCCCCTTGAGAAATATCTAGATTGATGTCTTTGAGAACAGGAAATACATCTGCTTCCGAGCGAAACACCATGCTTACATCACGAGCCACAACTGCTTGTTTGGTTGCCCATTCCCAAACTCCCACACTGGATAGAGGCCGTTCAGCAGTGACAACTACTGAAGGCTCCGGGCTTTGAGCATAAGTAGCAATGTTGATTTGAGAAGCCGTCATTCGTTTATTCGTTGGATGCTTTTAAATGATACAGAGACACACGGAAGTGGAGAGGGAACCAAAACAAACCGTCACTTAGAAAGTTTTTGAACTTGCATAGAATTTGGACTGCATGAGAGCGGTTTGGGTTCAGTGTGAGAGCAGTCGATGAACCAGATGTTAACTAGTGTAACGAGAATACCAGAATACCAGTCATTTACCTACGCCGCTTGAGGGGGCCAAGTCAGGCTTTAAAGACGATGGCGGGGTCTACATGGGTCACCTTCTGGATGGCAAAGAGAGCAGAACCAACACACATAACGACTGTTACACCCAACACCGCGATCGCGGTTCCTGGGGTAATCAGAATCATGATTCCTTTAGCTGCCACAGTCCAGGAGCCTAAGACCAGACAGAGAACCATACTGGGGATATATCCTAGAATCGCCATCCAAAGGGCCTGTTCCGTAATTACGCGATAGATTAGCCAATCTGACGCGCCCATTGCCTTGAGAGTTCCAAACTCCTTGAGATGGTCAGACACCGATGAGTACAGAATTTGACTGACGACCACCATCCCCACAATCACACCAACCGTTGCCCCCAGGCCCAAAATAAAGCCAACTCCGGTACGCTTACGCCAGTAAGTCCGCGTCATATCCGCCAATTCTGCTTTGGTATAGACCCTCACACCAGAAAGATGCGTCTCTAGTTTTTGTTTCAGTTGCTGTAAGTCCTGCCCTGGCTTGGCTTTAATCAGCACAAATGTGATTGGATCAGCCAGATTCAGCCGTTTAGGAGGTGGAGGAGCGGCCAGCGTTTGGGGGGTTGGTGAAAAAGTGCTGATGCAATCCAGGCTGCCTGACTTGAGGGAGCAATTCACTGAGGAGCTTAACCCCGCATTGCTGTAAGCGTTGGCTGTTTCCAGCGAGGTAAACAGGTAAGTGCTAGAAGACATGGATTGGGTGTCTTTGCTTAAGCCGACCAGCTTTGCAGGCAAAGGGCCAATACTACCGGATTGTCCTACTTTTTCCAGTCCTAACGCACTCAAATTGCTGCGATCGGAGATAAAGGTGTAAGGCTGGTTCAGAGTATTTAACGATCCTTCCTTAAGTTCCCAACCGGCAAATAAAGTGCTACTCGGATTGAACCCATAGACCCGAACTGGAGCAATACGGCCATCGGGATCAACCCAGAGCGTCCCGCGTGAGATAAGGGCTTCTGCCTGTCCGACACCCTCTACCTTACGAGCCTGGATCAACTGATCTAAAGGAATTGGCAAGTTGACTTCCAAATGTAGGAGATCCTTGGAACCCACCCACAAATCTGCATCCGATTGTTCAATTAGCCGGGTGGTTGAGCGGCTAAACCCATCCAGGATGCCGATTTGAATTGTAACCAGGCTCACTGCAAACATGATTCCAGCCTGAGCCACGATAAAGCGAGGGATATCTTCAAACAGATTCTTACGGGCGATAGAAGCCATAGCCTGGTCAATGAGGATATTAATACCTTAGAAAATTCTCAAAGTTAGCGAAACGGTACACAGGATGATAGTTCTCCTTTCTTCATTCATCCATCCGTGAGGGGACTCATTTTTATGCTCTCCCAATGGCTCTAGTCAGGCAGCAAAGCGTTCTCAAGCCAGTGCGTTGTAAAGCTGAATTTTTTCTTAAGAGAAATCATAGTCTGAATTGGGATAAGGGCTACCCTGAATGGTTAAGCTCTTGCATCCGATGCTTAATTTCTGTTTGAGAATTCTTAGCTTTTCGTTAAGATGTTCTACCAGAAGACGTTCATCCTATTCTCCTGGTTCCGTCGCCAGCGTTACTCGTGTTCCTGAACGACCTATTCCCATTTTTGGTTCATGTCAACCCAACCGCGATCGCGGGTACCAGTTTGTGGGCACTGGCTCTTTATCTAGGGTTGTTTCCCCTGAGCGAATGGGTCAGCTATCAACTCAATCGCTGGTTGAACTTTGCTGAACGTAGTCTTTATACCTCTGCTGAAGAGTTTGAACGTACTCGTAAAGGGCGCGAATCCCAAAATGCTTTCTATGCCTCACTGTTCAGCATCTTTCCCTTCTTAGCGTTGGGGATTTTGTGCAATCTTGGCGTTGAGTTTACCCTGGGCGACAGTTGGGCGATCAGTATGGGGTTACTAGCCTGCATGGGGTGTGGCATTTATGAACTGGGTCGTCGAGATGGAGCGCCGTGAGGAAGTTTTGAGTTCTAAGTTTTGAGTTAGGAATTAAACCTTGTCCAAGTCCAGAACCGTAGTTTCTCTGATCGGAAAACTCCAGTTCTCTAGCTGGACTTGGTTTAGGTAAAGCTTTAAAGTTTTTCCAGTTCCTCAATCACGAGTTGTACCAGTTTGTGGGCCGCTCCGGGTTCGCCTCGAACAGTTCGTAATTCATCACTCATAGCTTGCAAGTGTTCAGGATGATCGAGATAGGCGATCGCCCTCTGAGCCACTTCTGCTGGCTGTAGAGCACCAACTAACTCTGGCACAATTTCCCGCTTAGCCCAAATATTCGGCCATGCGAGCAACCCCCTGCGGCGGAGGGCCAGCCAGTTAATCAGCCTTGCCAGTAAAGCACCAATTCCTGGCAGATTTACCAGCAGACCGGGTATGCCATCCCAGGCCCGCATGATATCCAGTTGCTGGGTTGGCAGTAGAACGATCATGGGCACGCCTAAAGCCCCCAATTCCGCTGTATTGGCTCCGATCGTGGTCAGACAAAGGCTGCACCGGGATAACAGGTCATAGGCCGGAAATCCTGTCCACAGGCTGACTTGCACCCCAGCAGGTGTTTTCAGGACGGGTAATTGCTCTGCTGGCAGCACCAATTCTCCCCCAACCCATCCCAAGCGTTGAATCATTGGATTCTTAGTGGGGTCAGCATAAGCAGCCAAGTCTTTGACAGTCAGGGTCGGAGCCACTGGAATGACAAATTGCACATCCGATTGAGCCATGTAAATATGTTCCGCGATCGCCAGTGTCAGAGGTACTCCCAGGATTAACTTCATAGGCTTGGAACCGGGAAGCAGACCGATAAGAGGGGATGATGGGGTGATGGGGTGATGGGGTGATGGGGGGGTGAATAAATCACTCTCATCATCCCATCCTCTCATCCTCTCACCCGCTCCCCCATCTCCCTTACCTCCCCCATCTTCCTCACCTCCCCCACTCTTCCACTCCTCCACTCTTCCACTCCCCACACCTGCCTCTGCCATCAAATCGCCAACGACGGAAAACTTGTGAGCATACCTGGGAGCAACCCGATTCAGAATCTCGGCATTCATCACACCAAAGCGATCGCCCCAGGCATGCCAGCGGGCTTCCCATTCGGCATAAATCACGGTGCGGTAGCCGAGACGTTTGGCAATCACAATTGGAAAGAACTGATCGCCGCCCAGAAACACGACAACGCCGCGCGATCGCCAGTCCCAATTGGCGTGAGTTTTGCCAAACAGAAGAAAGGGGAAGAAGTGCTCGGCTCCCTGTACTCGATCCACTTCGGGAAAGCGTTGGGCGATCGCCACTTCCTGACCGCTGGCATTGGCACAGGGAGACAAAATGATGGAAATACGTAACAGGGCGCGATCGATCCTCAATTGTCGCCGCAATTCTTTGACCGCAGGCTGTACCCAGGTGGATAACTCCCCTGGCCCATTGGACAAAATCAAAATATCAACAGGATAATTCACGCACCCAAATTCCTCCCCTGACTTGAGTACAATACAAGCACCTCACCCATCATCTCAAAAACCAGATCCCTATCAGGATTAATCATGTATGGCTCTTTCATCCAGTCGAATTGTGCTACGCGCGGCTCAACGTGAAGATAGTGAAATCATTTTCACCTTGATTCAAGCCTTAGCCGATTACGAGAAGTTGTCCCATGCAGTAACAGGTACGCTAGAGGAATTACGGGATCATCTGTTTGGTGCTCGTGCTTATGCCGAGGTGATTCTGGCAGAAGTAGACGGTCAGGTTGTGGGCTTGGCGCTGTTTTTCTATAACTACTCCACCTTTCTGACGAAGCCAGGGATTTACCTGGAAGATTTGTTTGTTTTACCGGCATACCGTCGTCAGGGAATTGGCAAAGCCCTCCTGAGTTATTTAGCAGAACGGGCGGCGCAGGAAGGCTGCGGACGTTTGGAATGGAGCGTGCTGGATTGGAATGCACCCGCGATCGCCTTTTACCAGCGCATGGGAGCCGAGATTTTACCCGACTGGCGGATCTGCCGGGTGACAGGAACAGCCCTGGAACGGTGGGCAATTGTGACAGACAGCAGTGATGAAGGTGTGGATGAAATTTAGACCGTTGAGTTTGAGTAGACACTGAAGAGTGAATAGTGGATATTGAGTGAAGCACCAAGCATGTATCTATGAACAAAATTCAGAAACCCATCAATGCGACAATTAACTCTTTGACAACAGGGCCAACCCTGCGACCGTGGGATGTGGAACCAGAGGTCGTGGAGTTACAGGAATTATTGCGGGCACATGGCTTTCGGTTGAGTGTAACAGGAGAGTTTGATAGTCGCACAGAGGATGCGGTGATGATCTTCCAACGACGGCAGGGGATGCGGGTGGATGCGATCGTTGGGCCAAAAACCTGGGCCGCTTTGAAAATGAATGTGAAACCCGGTACTCGCCTTCTGCGCAAAGGGCTAACTGGTGCGGACGTATACGAACTACAAGGCTTACTGCAAGTCAATGGTTATCCGGTGCGACGGGATGGCTTTTTTGGCAACGAAACCAAACAAGCTGTGCTTAATTTTCAACAACGGCACAAGTTAAGGGAAAACGGAGAGGTCGATCAGGTGACCTGGGGAGTTTTGCAAAATGGGCCGGACAGTCGCTAAGCGCCCAAAGTTGGTGGAGCCGGAAGTTGCGATCGCACTGTCGAAAGGTTTTCATGACGGTGTTACGGCCTGCTGCTGACCAGGAAACATCATGGAACAGAATTCCTTTGCCCTCTGCCTTCTGCCTTTCACTATCGGTCAGTGACCATAAATTAATGTGACAGGCTTCTCTACTGTCAAAACCTGCCACATGACCAGGAATCGTTCCTGCATAAGCACTTTCGTCGGAAGCCTCTGAAATCAGAGATAGACGCACCCCTGGTAGAGGCTTCATGCCAAACATTCGCAGGGTGACGGCGTGAGGATGATCTCCGCCAATCAGCACCAGATTCTTCACTACTTGCCAACAACCTTGTCTTTGAATTGTTTTCCAGCACTAAAAGCCGGAACCTTGGTCGCTGGGATTTTGATGGGTTCACCAGTAGAAGGATTGCGGCCTTCTCTAGCCTGACGTTGCCGTGCTTCAAAGGTACCAAAGCCCACCAGCGTTACCTTGTCTCCACTAGCAACGGTGTCTAGAATTACTTCCAGCATCGCTGTCAAGATTGAGTCTGCATCTTTTTTAGTAACGTTTGCTTTCTCAGCTATTTTGTCAACCAGTTCGCCTTTGTTCATAACCGAAAATCCTTAGAACAGTTGCTGTGATTATACTTGAGGCTTTTGAAAGTGCAACAGTTTTCAAGGTTTTTGGCTCTAATTTAGGAATAATTAAAGATATGGAGCGATCGCCTAAATCTCTAAAAGCCTTATGTCACAGATATTCCAGCAAATCAGCGGGGAACTGGTACCCCGTGATCTTCATTAAGAAATACTCAATAGTAGTCTGAGGCTATTCGTCAAGAAACCGGATTTCTGGCCAGAAATCCGGTTGCTCAGGTTATTCCGGTAAATGCGCGATCGCCGGAGCCTGTATAAACTCCTCACTAAACGGTTGGAGTGACACCGCTTTTGCCGGAGCTTTAGCCGCCAGACTGGGCACACTTGCTCGCAACTGCTCGGTCAGTTGAATCGTTTTGGCATCGTAGATCTGGGTCAGGAGTTTAGGATAGAAGCCAATGCCAATAATGGGCACCAACAGGGCGCTGATGATGAACACTTCACGCGGTTCGGCATCCACCAGCACTTCATGGGAGGTGAGTTCCTTATTCTCCGGCCCATAGAAGATTTCTCGCAGGTTGGAGAGCAGGTAAATGGGAGTCAGGATCACGCCCACTGCGGCCAGCAGCACCACAATCACCCGGAAAGGAAGACTGTAAGCATCGCTGGTCGCAAAGCCAACGAACACCATCAGTTCCGCGACAAATCCACTCATGCCCGGTAGAGCCAGGGAAGCCAGGGAACAGACTGTCCACATGGCGAAAATCTTCTTCATCTTCTGACCCACGCCACCCATTTCATCCAGCATCAGGGTATGGGTGCGATCGTACGTCGCGCCCACCAGGAAGAAGAGGCTGGCCCCAATCAGGCCGTGAGACACCATTTGCAGCAACGCCCCGCTTAAACCCAGATCAGTGAAGGAGGCAATCCCAATCGTGACAAAGCCCATGTGGGAAATGGAGGAGTAAGCAATTTTCCGCTTCAGGTTCCGTTGAGCAAAGGAGGTGAGCGCCGCATAAATAATGTTGACTACCCCTAGAATCACCAGGGCAGGCGCAAAGTAAGCATGAGCATCGGGCAACATGCCAGCATTCATGCGAATCAGGGCATAGCCACCCATCTTCAGCAGAATTCCCGCCAGCAACATATGAACAGGAGCGGTGGCTTCCCCGTGAGCATCCGGTAGCCAGGTGTGGAGCGGAATAATCGGGAGTTTAACGGCGTAGGCAAGCAGCAACGCGGCATAAATCCACAGTTGGAAATTGAGAGCCATATCTTTGGCGGCCAGCGATCGCATATCAAACGTGACCGTATCGCCGTAAAAGGCCATCGCCAACCCTGCCACCAGGATGAACAGTGAACTGCCTGCGGTGTAGAGAATAAATTTAGTAGCGGCGTACTGCCGTTTCTTCCCACCCCAGATCGCCAGGAGCAGGTAAACCGGAATCAATTCCAATTCCCAGGCCAGGAAGAAGACAATCATGTCCTGAACGGCAAACACCGCAATCTGGCCCCCATACATCGCCAGCATCAGGAAATAAAACAGCCGCGGTTTGAGGGTCACGGGCCAAGCGGCCAGAATTGCCAGGGTGGTAATAAATCCCGTCAGGATGACCAGCGGCATCGATAGCCCATCCACGCCAACGGACCATCGCAAATCCAACTGCGGAATCCAGGAATAGCTTTCTACCAGTTGTAGATCTGGACTGGAGAAATCGTAATAGTTGTAAAAGGCATAAACAATGACAGCAAAATCGATCAACCCAACGATCAGCGCAAACCAGCGAACGGTTCTGCCATCCTTATCGGGTAGAAAGGGAATGAAGAGAGAGGCCGCGATCGGAAACAGGATGATGAACGTCAGCCAGGGAAAGTTAGCAGTCAACATTTGAGTTTTTGCAATTTAGAGATTCGTTATGAGACAGGTTTACTAAGCCAAGTCCAGCTAGCAAACTGGCACTTCCTTACAGAGAGAAAATAATTCTGGACTTGGACAGGATTTAAAGGGTTAGGACAGGGGTAAGAGGCATGAGAAGGGGCGCAGCATTTGGTGATCAAGCTGTAATCAACAGTGAGTAATCCCAAATACTCCGCCCCCAGTATGCTGGACAAAATTGAAATGGTGCCAGGAGTATGAACTAAATAACGCTGAACTTTGTACGGGCGGGTTTAGCAAACCAGACTATCTGATGCAATCACCTGGCGGCAAACCCCACCCCCTCCCGTGATTTAATCCCAGATCATTAGGACGTTACGCCAGAGAAGATCACCAGGCCCAGGACGGCTGCAAACACAATCAAGGCATAGAATTGAGCGCGGCCATTTTCAAGGTATTTCAGACCTTCCCCTGTGAGCAGAGTAATCAACCCGGTCAGGTTCACCACTCCATCCACAACCTTGTAGTCCACTTCCAGTACCTGGCGAGCCAAGCGGCGGCTTCCCTGGACGAATACAACATTGTAAACGTCATCGAAGTACCACTTGTTCTTGGACAGTTGATACAGAGCCGGGATTTTTTCCGCGATCGCCGCCGGGTCAATCTTGTGCCGCAGATACATCAGCGAAGCCAGGGTAATCCCGATCAGGCTGATGCCCACCGAATTGCCAGCCATCACCAGAAACTCATTCAGTTCCTCGGCAGGTAGGTTGTGGAATCCAGGCTGCAATGCCTCAATCACTTCCCCAGGAGGATGAATAAAGGCTTCAAAGTAATTGTGGAAGGGTGTACCTGCCAGACCAATCAGCATCGAAGGAATGGCCAGAAGAATCAGCGGCACGGTCATGGACAGTGCAGATTCATGGGGAGTGCTGCTGTGACCATGCGATCCGTGAGCATCGTGGCTGTCTGCGATCGGCTCCACCAGCAATTCCTGGGGATTCATCGCGCCTGGGCCAAAAGCAA
Organism: Oscillatoriales cyanobacterium bin_317; assembly: GCA_037442585.1. Lineage (GTDB taxonomy): Bacteria > Cyanobacteriota > Cyanobacteriia > Leptolyngbyales > Leptolyngbyaceae > Leptodesmis. The sequence goes on along the minus strand of JBBIQC010000001.1, from coordinate 12,837 downwards.
GACCAGCCGCCTGCAGTTGTTCCGCCTTGATCTGGTTCGCAATACCCACATCCTTGCCCCGGAATTGTCCTTCAAAGGTGGTGAAATACATCCGGAACATATAGAAGGCCGTGATTCCAGCCGTTACCCAGCCAATCAACCAGAGGGTGGGATTGGCCGCAAAGGTTAATCCTAAGATTTCATCCTTTGACCAGAATCCGGCAAAGGGCGGAATTCCAGAAATCGCCAACACGCCAATGAAAAAGGTTACGGCTGTAATCGGCATATACTTCCGCAAGCCACCCATCATCCGCATATCCTGCGCGTAAGCCGGATCATGACCGACGACCCCTTCCATGCCGTGAATAACGGAACCGGAACCCAGGAACAACATGGCTTTAAAGTAGGCATGAGTCATCAGGTGGAACATTCCGGCACTATAGCCGCCTACCCCCATAGCCATCACCATGTACCCCAACTGGGACATGGTGGAGTAAGCCAGCCCCTTCTTAATATCGTTTTGGGTAATGGCTGTGGTGGCTCCCACAAAAGCGGTGCAGGCTCCCGTCCAGGCAATCACATTCATGGCCGTCGGGATTTCTTCAAACACCGGGAACATCCGGGCAATCAAAAATACTCCGGCTGCCACCATCGTTGCCGCATGGATCAGGGCGGAAATGGGAGTGGGGCCTTCCATCGCATCTGGCAACCAGACATGCAGGGGAAGCTGAGCAGATTTGGCGACTGGCCCCAGGAATACTAACACCGCAAACAAAGCGGCGATTGCGCCACTTAAAGCACCGGATTCGACGAGTTGCTGCAGCCGTTCTCCGATCGTGCCGAAATCAAAACTATGGGTGGCCCAGTAAAGCCCCAAGATGCCCAGTAACAACCCAAAGTCACCCACCCGGTTGGTGACAAATGCTTTTTGGGCAGCATCAGCAGCGGCTTTTCGGTCATACCAGAAGCCGATCAGCAGGTAGGAACACATCCCCACCAGTTCCCAAAAAATATAGACCTGTACGAGATTGGGGCTAATCACCAGTCCCAACATGGAGGAACTAAACAGGCTCAAGTAGGCATAAAAGCGAACGTAGCCAGGATCATGCGCCATGTAGCCGTCGGTATAGATCATGACCAGAAACGCTACGGTGGTCACAATCACCAGCATCAGAGCAGACAGGTTATCGATGACATACCCCATACTGAGGTGGAAATCTCCCGCCGCTGCCCACTCAATCATCTGAGTGTAAGGGGCATGTCCCTGGAACTGATTCCAGAAGATGGCAAAGGAGAGCACCATCGCAAATCCCATCACTGAAACGACGAAAATAGCTGATAGTCGTCGCAGGCTGTTCGTCAGCTTACTGAAAGAGATCAAACCCATGCCAATCAGTGCAGCCGCCAATAGGGGCAGTACAGGGATTAGCCAGGCGTATTGATATAACATTTCCATTGATTATGGCCGCGTAAAAGTTCTTCACGGAATTGGAAAAACCGCTTACATTGTGACACAAGCTTGCCAGGAAACTGTCAAGAGTGAACACAAGATTTCAGCTTCCAGGAACAGTTTTCCAAGAATGCGATCGCAACGATACATTTCTAGATCGGATAAAACTCATCCGAGAAGGATTTTAAGATTTATTTCGTGTTTTACCAGGAAATCGCCAAAGCTGTCCCGACCCTGCGGAAGGGATTGAGGAGCGGGGAGCGGGGGTTGGCTATAAGTACATTCGATCCAATTGCAAGCGAAACAGGTTTAGAGGATGCCCTCGATCGCCTGTCCCGGCTGATTTAATCGACCAAGTCAGGGTATCTAGACTACTTGGTAGAACTGGAGGCCCGCAGAAAACTGGGAACCCATTTTGCCAGTTCTCCCCAAAGCACTTCTCGCTTGTGCATGCCTTCCATCCGGTGCAACAGTTCTCCTTTTTCAAAGAAAAGGAGGGTGGGTAGGGTAGTAATTCGGTAATGGCTGGTTAATTTGATGTTTTCATCGGCATTAATTCGAATCAGTTTGAGAGAACTGCCGCATTCTGCTTGAAATCGGGAAAGCAACGGCTCGATCATGCGGCAAGGCCCACACCAGGGCGCACCAAAGTGAACTAAAACAGGACTGGAGGACTCTAAAATTTCCTTCTCAAATGTTAAATCGCCCATTGTGTTGTTAACTACTTTTAATCAAGGAAGGTGCCGAAAAGTGCTTGGAAATATCCTACCAGTGAACGTTGGCTGTTGCTTGAATTAATAATGGATGTGCCCACCAAAACAATAAAACAAATCCGGCTACTCCTAAATAGGCGGGACGCAAAAACTCTTGCAACTTCAATGATTGTCGTCCCTGAGCAATGGCCAGAAACGGAATGACTGATGTGCGGGCTTTCACAGCGGCAAAGGCTTCCCCATAGCGGGCAGAGAGGCGACGATCGCCATGCCACACCCCAAACAAGTGATGCAGCACCAGTCCCACTGAAGTGACGATCATGAACGTGGTGCCCAACCAGAGCGTATGGGCGATACACCAGATAATCTGTCCTACCATCTGGGGATGACGAGTAATGCGAATAATGCCCGTCTCATACAGATGCACCTGGGGTTTTTGGATGGCGGCAATTTCCAGCAAATTAAAGGTTGCCGGGTAAAGAAACAGAAAGGAAATGGCCGACAAGCTCCAGACCAACGGTCGCACGCCTGGAACACCCTGCACCTGCCAGAGTTGCAACCCATCATACCGATGGTTGAAGAAGTAAATGATTAGCACGGTTGCCAGCGGTAGACTGACCAGCGCAAACAAGACTCGATAGAGTCGGGGGCCAATCCGTTTCTCACCCCAGGGACGCAGGGCCGCGAGACCACTGTGGGCGATCGCAAACACAAGCAGCAGTCCCAGGACGATCAAGTGACTGGGAGTTAACCAATGAAAGGACATCAGATCAGAAGGGAGTAGGGAATAGGGAATAGGGTAGCGGGAATGGGGGACAGGGGGAAAGGGGGATTTTGGATTTGCGATGTTGGATTTTGGATTAACAAACAGCAAGCATAATCCCCTCATCCCCAACCCCTAAAAAATGACTTCTAAATCCAACTGCCGCAGGTCAACTCGATAGAGGCAACCGTGATTCTGGTGCCAGGTGGCAATCAGGAATTCGTAGGGGGAGAGGGCGGCGATCGCGGTGGGATGAGCAGGGCCATGAATACTGCCGATCGTTTGCCCGTAATTGTTCAACACAGCGATTTCGCCATCTGCTGCCATCAGTAAGGAACCCCAGGTTGTGGTGACTACATATTTAGGAGTTATATCTAAACCGATCCGTTGAATCCGTAAGGGTTTCAGATCCAGGACTAAGATTGACTTGGGATACTGGGGTTCAAGAGCCAATAGACGATAAGGGGTAGAAGTAAGGCCAATTGGCTGCAGCGGAACGGGGAGTTGCAGGGTTCCTAAAGCGGTTCCCCGGCGGGTAAATCCCTCCAGTCGCACTCCTGTAATGCAGGCTTCTCCATCGGTGACATGGGAAAAGGTGACGATATGACGGGAATCGAGCGCCAGAATTTGAAAACAGGGAGTGATGGGGCGAACGATCGCAGGCCGAAAGGGGAGGAAAGGCTTAAAGTGCCACAGGTTCAATTGACTCCCAAAGTGATGGGTCTGAGAAGCCACCGCTGCGATCCATTTTCCGGCAGGATCGATCGCCACTTGGGCTTTTTGTGGTAAGGCGATCAGCAGTGGAGGCATGGGTATGGGCCAACGATCGGCGATCCGTTGACCTGCGGCCTGCGGCCTGCGGCCTGCGGCCTCACTCTCCTGGAGCTGATTCGCAAACAGGTCTAGAGTCAGGAAATAGACTGCTGTTTCAGTCACCGCAAAACATCCCTGGGGCCGGATAACTAAATCCAGCACTGGCTCTTGTACCTGTACAGTGGGCCAGGGATGCGGCGATGCGGCGATCGGCTCAGCAGGTTCTACCGACTGAAATTCGTCTGTAATTGGAGCGTAATTCACAGGGGAAAGATCAAACGGATCGGTAGCCACAAACGTTTGGTAGCAGATACTTTGACCAGCTACTCGCAGCACAGCCAGTGCTGATTTCTGGGAGGTTGAAAGAGTAGTTTGCTGGTGATGCGGTTCTCCACCCTGATTTTTGGGCCATGAGAAGGGGCGATCGCAACTCACCAGTTGCTGGATTTGCAGCTTCAACGGCTCCTGCTCAATAAATTGGAAGGGCACACTGGCTAGAGGTTGCCCTGGTCGCAAGAGAGCCGGAGCCGTCCACCCCAAACTCAGTTCCGGTTCTGAATGGGCGATCGCCATGTGTAAGCACTCTCGCATCTCTGCGGCTGACCGGAATCGGCGAGCCGGAAGCTTTTGCAGAGCAGTGGCAATGACGGTTTTTAAGTCTGGGGGAACGGTATCTGGAATCTGGAGAGCTTGATTCAAGTGGGCTGACATCAGTTCCGCAGGAGCACCCGAAAACGGACGATGACCCACCAGTAGCTCATACAGCATGATGCCGATCGCATACAGGTCAGACGCTGGAGAATACTGGCCATAAAATCGCTCTGGAGCCATGTAAGCGGGCGATCCGGTATTACTGAACTCTGCGTTAAATAACTCCTGACTTAACCGGGCAATGCCAAAATCTGAAATTCGGGCTGTCCATCCATCGGCGATCGCGGTCAGCAGAATATTTTCTGGCTTGATATCACAATGAACGATTCCCCGTTGATGGGCGTGCTCTAATCCGTTCAGAACTTGAGTGAGCAAATTGAGTCCCTGAACGGGATGGAGACAAACCTCCTCATCCAACAGGTTGCGCAACGTTCCAGCTTCACAGTAATCCATCACCAGATAACGACTTGTTTCCGTTTGCTCCAAGGCCCGACAGGTTACGATATGGGGATGCTGCAACAGCAGGAGAAACCGCAGTTCCCGCAAAAACTTTTGGGTGGAAAACCGTTGCCGATCTAATTCCTTCAGAGCGACGATCGCTCCCGTTTTGCGATGGCTGGCACAATACACTCGCCCAAACTGCCCCTGTCCGACTAACCCCAGCAGACGGTATTTAGAGGGATATAACTCAGCAGTCAGGGACGTAGACACATTGACAACCATTCCGATGCATAGTTTCAGCCTAGCGGAATAGACGAGAAACCAGGCAAGAAAAGCCAGGTAACAGTGGGGAAGTGAGGGTGTCTGTCTTTTCTAGCGTTGCAATCCGAGTGAGTTGGTTATCGATGCGGCGGTAGAGTTCTACTTGTTGCGTCAAGCGGTTCAAAATCCAATATTCCTGCACACCTGTTATTGAGTAAAGGTGGAGTTTGCTGTCTCGATCGCGGGCTTCATTTTGCGGCCCTGGTGACAACACTTCCACTACTAAATCGGGTGCTGCAGTTAAATGGCCTGCCTCATCTTCGATCGCGGCTAATCTGGCTTTACTAACCCATACCACATCCGGAATTACGCTATCGGAATCAGAGAAAATCACGCCAGGGGTCGGAATGGCCTCTCCTAAGTCTGTGGCTTCAGACCAGTCATCAAGGACAGCAAAAACTCTGCCGCCTACTTGTTGATGGCGACGGTGGGGCGATCGGGTCACAAACAGTTCTCCATTGATGATTTCATAGCGCGTTCCTTCACCCTGAGGCAAGGCTTCCACATCGCGCACAGTCCAATGAATTTTTTCAATGAAGGGTTGGGTGGTTTGGCTCATAGCCGAGTCTCCCCCAGTCTCAATGGATGCTTCATTCTAGCGTGATTGTTCAGTGAGAACGAGATCGCTCCACCGCTGCCATCTGCCGTAAAGCAGATCAAATCCCGCTCAATGATTCCCAACAATAGGGTGCCTCGCGGTCAGACAAGGATTCAGTTATGCCTCAAGCCAACTGAACAGTTGACTGATGGTGAGGCTGAAGGTTGCGGCAAAGGCAGGGCCGGGAATGCGATCGCTGGGGTCTTCAAACACAGCCAGGGTGCGATCGGCAAAATAGACAAAAACCAATTTCTCATCAGGATCAATTAACCAGCCCATCTGGGTGCCATTGGCAAGGCAATGCAGGATATTTCGTACCACCCTGGTCTGGCTTTGGTCGGGGGAAAGGTCCAGTCGGGGGCGATCGCAAAAGTATTCGCAACTTCACCCTTCTCGTCACGGGGAATGCGTTCCCAGGTAAAGATTGCTAGATCAGGGACAAGGGATCTCCCTCCAAATGTGCAGCGGAGTTCTGAATAGGCACGGGCGATGCGATTTGGTTTAAGGGACTGGTTGATGTCAGCACCCAGATCGCCTTGAATGGTGCTGTGCTTTCCTTGGGGCATGGGCTTTTGAATAATTTGACCATCGATGAATTCGCTGGCAGGTTTGGTTTCCGGCAGTTGCAGAAATTCTTCGAGAGTCAGGGGCTTGGTAGGAGTCTGAACCATGACCGTTGGCATGAGGGAGATGTTGCCTTCTACCAGTTTACGCCCCAAGACCTCCGAGGTTCTCAAAACCTCGGAGGTCTAAAACCTGTCCAGTTGCATCGTGGTTTTCTAGGTTTGCCTGCTGTACCAGTAAACCAGGTAGTCCCGAAGAGTTCCTCTGGGGAAGTGATATACATTAGAAGAAAAGAATTTGCAGCTCGATCGCCCCTCGACCAATATGACTCCGAAGTCTCACGTTAAACTCACGATCGCCTTTCAAGACCCAAATACTCCTATCGACAAACAGGAAGCCCTGACTCAGAGCCTCTGGCAACAACTGAAGAAGATGGAAGGCATTAAGGTCGATCGGGTTCCTGATCCCAACCCACCGCCGGAAGGCAGTCGGGCCATGCTGTCGTTTTTGTGGGGCTTGCTGCAGGCCGATGTCAGCCTTACCAGTATCAGAAATTTGTTTGGCTTTTTGGGCGATCGCTTGGGGAATAAACCGATCAAAATTAAAGCGAAATTTACGGACGGACGAGAAGTAGATATCGAAGTCAGTAGTCGTGAGGAACTGTTGGCGGTGGAAGAGACGATCAAGCGGTTGGCGGGAAATGGATCTGACAAACCAGATGTGAATGGTTAGATGACGTTTCATGGCCAAGATCGCCCTACTGATTGGTGTCAGCACTTATGACTCAAACGACCTCAAACCCCTACCCGCTGCTAAACAAGACATCGCCGCGATCGCATCCGTATTGAAAGACCCAAATCTGGGCCACTTTGATCGAGTTGATGAACTGCCGGATCCGGATTTGGGGCAACTTCAGAATGCGATCGCCACCCTGTTTGATGATTGCCAACCGGATGATTTAGTCCTGCTCTATTTTTCGGGGCATGGGATTACCGATGAATCGGGGCATTTCTTCTTCACCAACCGTACCACCTGCAAAACCCGGCAGGGCAGGCTGAACAAAGGCAGCGCTACTCCGGCTAGCTTTGTCCATGATCTGATGGAGAATTGCAACTCCGATCGTCAGGTAATTGTGCTGGACTGTTGCCATAGCGGAGCCTTTCCTACCGGGATGACAGCCTGGGAGGCAGGCACGATCGACTTTCAGCAGCAACTGGG
>JBBIQC010000001.1:0-5316 GCA_037442585.1 Oscillatoriales cyanobacterium bin_317 | reverse complement strand
ACCGGAGCCGCCGACCTGGATGGGGATGGGGCCATTTCCGTGAATGAGTTGCACGACTATGTGCGGGAGCAGGTGCGGAAAGCGGCTCCAGCCATGAAACCGGAACGGTATGTATTTCAGGAAGGCGAAAAAATTCTGCTGGCTAAAGCGCCGATCGGTGACCCCAAACAGGAATTTCGCAAGCTGGTACAAACCTACAGTCAGGAGGGGATCATTCGGCCAGCCGGAAGAAGCGTCTTAGAACGTCGTCGTCAGGCACTGGGACTCACTCCAGAAGTCGCCACTGCGATCGTCAATGAAGTTTTGCGTCCCTATGAAGAACACCGGAAAAACTTGCAGGAATACGAACGGGTGCTACGCGAGGAAATTGACCTCGAATTTCCCCTCAGCGATCGGGCCTTGCAAGAATTAACAGCCTTACAACGAGAACTTAACCTGACCGATGCCAACGTTGCCGACATCTCATCTCCGATTCTGGCAGCCAAACAAGCCAAGTATGAGCAGCAACGGGAACGGGAGCGGAGTCGCCAACTGGAGCAGCAACGCCAGATTGAACAGCAGCAACAAAAGCGAGAGGCGGAACAACGAAAAAGCTCCTCTGGCATCCAGACGCAGCGATTTGAGTTTGAGACAGCAACCCTGTCTGTCGTGCAAAAATCAGGACTGTTTGGCAGCAAAACGGAAATTCAGATTCAACGTAGTAAAGGTCATGCCGAATCTTTTACCGACAACCTGGGCAATGGGGTCATGCTGGAGATGGTTGCTATTCCCGGTGGGCGGTTTCGCATGGGAACGTCAGAGGCCGATCGACCTACCGTGATTCAGGAATACACCCGCTATGGAGTCAGTCAGCCCGATGCAGAAAAGTGGGTGGGCTGGGAAACTCCCCAGCATGAAGTGACGGTTCAGCCCTTTTTTCTAGGGAAATATCCTGTGACTCAGGCGCAGTACGAAGCGATCATGGGTACAAATCCGTCGAACTTTAAGGGAGCCAACCGTCCAGTAGAAACGGTGTCCTGGGATGAGGCCGTAGAGTTTTGCGATCGCCTCTCGCAAAAAACAGGCAAGGCGTATCGTCTGCCCAGTGAAGCCGAATGGGAATACGCCTGTCGGGCTGGCACCACCACACCCTTTTACTTTGGCGAAACGATCACGCCCGATCTGGTTAACTACGACGGTAACTATCGCTACGGCAAAGCGGCGAAAGGCACCTATCGGCAAGAAACCACGGAGGTTGGCAGTTTTCCGGCCAACGCCTTTGGGTTGTTTGATATGCATGGCAATGTCTGGGAGTGGTGTGTGGATCCCTGGCATAAGAATTACGATCGCGCTCCCAGCGACGGCAGCATTTGGGAATTGGAGCGCGATCGCGAAAATAACCTCCGGCTCCTGCGCGGTGGTTCGTGGTGCGGCAATGCCAGGAACTGTCGCTCTGCCAATCGCGTCGGGAGCAGGCGCGGCAATCGCAACGACCTCATCGGTTTTCGTGTCCTTTGTTCTCTTCCGAGGACTCTCTAGAGGCCAGATCTGCGACTTCTTCGAGAAGTCGCAGATCTCTGGAGTTTGAGACTTTATTCGTCCAGCATTAATCGTCTCAGCACCGGACTGTTGGGTAAGTGATGATCCGCTAAAAACAACTGATAAGCCCGATCGTCCCGAATCTGATCTTTGATTAGGGTCAGTTTCGGCAACGTTCCACCACGTAACCCAGCGTATTCCAGATAACTGGAAAATTCCCAGTCGCCCGGTTGCTCCACAAGTTCAGCTTTGACAGGATTGAGGTGGATATAACGGGTCAGGCAGACCAGGTGCTCGTTACAAGTTACCGGAATATGTTGAAACCTGCCCTGGAAAAGGGAGCCAACTCGATTAAAACGTTTGTTGATGGCTTTGGTGTAAGACAAAGACAGCGATTTCATCGCCTCGGTCAATGTTGCGGATTGTAAGAAAACCAGCAAATGGTAGTGGTTCGACATCAAACAATACGCAGCGACATCCACCCCATTGGTGATGAGTGTGCGTCGGATCAGGTGCAGGAAGTAGACATAGTTGTCGCGCTCAAAGAATATTTTCTGGCGATTGTTGCCACGATTGTACACATGGTAAAAACACCCCACTTCTGGAGCCACCTTTTTCCGTCCCATTACACACCCTCAAGAACAAACCTTACTCAGAGAATTCCCAAACCCTGAAGATCTGCGACTTCTTCAAGAAGTCGCAGATCTGGGGTCTAAACAGAGGATTCCTGGGAAGGTAACGACCTCCAAAAATAGAACTAAGTTTGCTCGTACTTATGCATGGGTGCAGACTATCCAATCATTATTCTGTTAATGAACCTTACTCTTTTAAGCCATGCCAGCCTTTGATCTCTACCATGATGTTGTCAAACAAGCTCTGATCAAAGATGGCTGGGTGATCACGCACGATCCCCTGCACTTGCGTTGGGGACGGAAAGATATGTACGTGGATCTGGGTGCAAAACGCCTGATCATGGCAACACGCGCCGAAGAAAAAATTGCAGTTGAGATCAAAAGCTTTGTCAGCGCTTCTGAAATGAAAGCTTTCCGAGATGCCATTGGATAATATGTCATCTATCGGGCCGTTATCCGGAGAACCTACCCAGACTATACGCTTTACCTGGCCGTCACAAATGTTGTGTTCAACTCCTTGTTTGAGGAACCCATTGGTCAGATCATGATCGGAGATGAAAATCTGAAACTGATTTGTATTTGATGCGGAACAAGAGGTCATTCTGCAATGGAGAAATTAGCTCAGTATCGCCAAATTATCAAAGATGTCCTGATTCCCTATACTCAAATTCCCTACTCTCATGGGGAACTCATCTGTAAACCCGTCTTCGATGAAGCCCACGATAGCTACATTCTGATCACCCTGGGTTGGGACAATAAAACCCGCGTCCACGGTTGCCTGGTTCATCTTGATATCATTGATGGCAAAATTTGGGTGCACCGCGACGAAACCGAAGACGGCGTGACCTACGAGCTTGTTGATGCAGGCATCCCCAAAGATCAAATTGTGCTGGGCTTTCATCCCGCTAACGTTCGTCCTTACACAGGTTATGCGATCGCTTAACGCAATAACCAGCCCAAAAAGATGTATTGGACTCCTCGCAGGACGGGCAAAATTTGATAGGGATGCGTATAGCAGGCCGGAAACACGATCGCACCCCCCAAAGCCGGTTTGACTTTGACGTTTTGGCGGTTAAACAAGACCTCCCCGCCCTCAAAATCTTGATTCAGGTAGCCCAGAATGGCGGCATCGCGGGCTGGAATCCCCTTGGCCAGTTCTTCATATCGATTGGACAGGATCAAGCCATCCGTATGCCGTTTGTAACCCTGTCCCGGTCGGGAGCGCTCGATCGAGTAAAGTTCTCCATAGGAAAAAGTCACCTCATAGCGACGCGAGAGCAATTCGCGGATGGTGTTGACTTTATCCAGGAGCAGCGGTGCCGTGGAAGCCAGCAGGGAATTTGGGGTGTTAAAGGGCAGTACCTCATTACTTCTCAGTTCACCCTGGAGACTGGCACCGACCGGGGGCGATCGAAATTCACAGCACTCGGCCACCTCTAGCAGATGGGTACACAGGGACGGCTCAAGCAAATTTTCCACCAGGAGGATATCAGCACCCAGGTCTGTTAAAGAATGGCTCATAGACGGTCATTGAAAATAGCGATCGTCAATGGATCAGCATAAAACAGTTGTTGGTCATTGGTCATCGTCACTTCTCGCGTGTGGTTCGAGTTCGCTGGGATGCGTTAGTTGAACTCTATACCAAACGTGCTAATTCACGTCTAATCTCTAATTCTTTTGATGAGCCTCCATAGCCGATTGATTTGAGTAGATATATTACTGGTATCGGGTCGTTAGAAAATTCCCATGCTAGAATAGAAGCAGAGAATTAAATTCGGTTGCGGCATTTGTTTCTAGCATTAACGGTTTTTCACGTTTTTCCATTGACAGACTTCTCTCCGAAATTTCACTCTCCACATTCCTCTAATTTTGGAGACAATCTATGTCAATTTATGTAGGTAACCTGTCTTATGAGGTTACAGAAGCTGATCTAACAACTGTTTTTACAGAGTTTGGATCAGTAAAGCGGGTTCAGCTTCCTCTGGATCGCGAAACGGGCCGGGTGCGTGGCTTCGGTTTTGTAGAAATGAATACAGATGCTGAAGAAACAACCGCTATTGAGGCTCTTGATGGTGCAGAATGGATGGGTCGCGATATGAAAGTCAATAAGGCAAAACCGCGTGAGGAACGGGGTAACTCCTTCGGTGGTAGACAGAGAAATAGTAGCTTTTCTCGAGGCTACTAAACATGATCTGCTAACTAGTAGGCTCAAGCAGTTTTAGTCTCAGATATTGACTGAGAAAAGGGTTTAGACATTGCATCTAAACCCTTTCTTATGATGGATCTTCAAAGCTCAGTGGACTTATTGCGAGTCTGATCTGAAGCATTCTTAGTAGGTAAATGCCAGAGCTGAATTTGATAGCAAAGGTGCCGTTCAAAGACTGTGCGTGCTTGCATGGCTTCATTCAGAGGGGCTTTAATCCAGCGGTGGAATACATACTGACCAATTCTGGGCAGTAAAGGAACTGAAATTGAAATCAGTTGAGCAATATATCTTAAGGTTGTTAGACCAAAGGTTTGAAAGTAGTACACACAGAGATCGATTGTCGGTGCAACATGATACGATATGTCCTCAACCTTAACGAGTTGAAAACCCTGCTGTTTTAGAGCGGATTCCAATTCAGTAATGACCAGGCAGTTTGAGAAAATACCTTTGTGATAATCCACGCTTTTCCGAAACATATCGGCAATCAGCAAATATCCACCAGGATTAACACATCGAATGCTCCCTTGAGCGATATCTGCTGCTGAGATGTACTGGCTACTTTCGCTAAACAGCAATAGATCGTAGGTTACAGGTAGCTTGAAATCTTCAAATCGGGTCAGGTGAAATTGGGCTTTACCGTGAGTTTGTTGCAAAAATTGTTCTCTTTGAAATGGATCTGGAGCCAGTCCTTCCACTAAAAACCCTTGAGAGAGTAGATAAGCTGCATTCCCACCAATGCCACAACCAACATCCAAAATGGTTTTGATGCCAGTAGGAATAAAAGACAAAAGTCGATCGGCATAGGCTTGTTGAGCAATGCGCAGTTTCGCTGGGGTTAAGTCTTCGGGTGAAACTGGAAGTGGCTCCCAGTAACCGTAATGCAGATAGGGGGAGTTTGTAAGTCCTAAATAGGGCTTGCTGAGGAAGTCTAAAAGACTTAGGAGGATTGGATTTTAAGGG